>PMOF01000006.1:1834-2985 GCA_003162495.1 Acidobacteriaceae bacterium | reverse complement strand
TGAGACTGCCCGAAGATCCACTTCTGCTCGGGGTGCAGGAAGGTTTGCGGAGGACGGCCTTTGATGATGTTGCGCAGCGCTTCCTGCTTGCGATTGGCCTGGGGCAAATAAAACTCGTCAAACAGGAACAGCGCGACGGCCAGAATGGCGGCGATGGAAACAATGGGAACGATCAGCCGGTAGAGGCTGATGCCGGTGGCTTTCATGGCGATCAGCTCGCTGTTGCGATTGAGAACGCCAAAGGTGACCAGCACGGCAATCAGCACCGCCAACGGCGAAATCTGGTAGAGCATGCTGGGGGTGAGGTTGATCAGATAGTCGCCGACCGTGGTGAGCGGAATGTGATTGCGCAGAATGTCACCCACCAGCTCAAAGAAAGTGAAGATCAGCATGAGCATGACAAACGCGGCAAGCACCAGAAAGAAGGTGTTGAGAAATTCGCGCACCACGTAGCGGTCAAGGATGCGGGGAAAGACGCTGTATGCTTTGGCGCGCTGAGAGCGCGGCTGGAACCGGCTCAGCAGGCTGGTAAGATGGGCGCCGTTGGCCTTGGCCGGGGCGGCGGTTTTGAGTTTGGGCGAACGCGAGGACCATGCGCCGATCGCATTCAGGACGCGTCCCCCGCTGGCCATCTGCCACAAAAGAAAGATGCCCGCCGCGGCGAAGAGCAGGTTGGCCGACCACACCGCGATAAATGTGGGTAACTTATCCTGCCGCGCCAGCGCGGTCCCAACCAGGGAAAGCGAGTAATAAAGGCAGACGAGCAGAATGGTGGCAACCCAGGCGGAACTTTTTCCTCCCCGCCGCGAGGTTACGCCCAGAGGAACACCCACCAGCATCAACACCAGGCAGGCCGCGGGATAGGCGAAGCGATTGTTCAACTCGATCAAAAACCGCTTGCTGTCAGGGCCGTGGGTTCGCTCGAGCAAAGGGCCCAAGGGGAGAGCGAAGATGGCGGTGTCCATGCGACCAAGCTGCACGGTGCTCTGCTGGCTCAGAGCCAGAGGCACGTTGGCGATGTCAAATTTCGAGATGTTGTATTCGCGCGGCTGACCGGCTACGGTTTCATGCCGCGATCCATCGCGCAACCGCATCAGCAATTCCTGAGGCGTGTCGTTGACCACGGTGGCCGAGGCAGCGGTGGTAATCAG
>PMOF01000006.1:1663-1806 GCA_003162495.1 Acidobacteriaceae bacterium | reverse complement strand
TCATAGAAGACGCGGGGCTGAATCTCGTAAGAGGCCTGCGAAGTCTCCAGGGCCTGCTGCATTTCCAAGATGGCCTGATTGGCGCGCGGGGCCACATAGATGGAGTTGGCCAGCCCCAGCAGCGTGCCGCCAATGGCCACGAT
>PMOF01000006.1:0-1594 GCA_003162495.1 Acidobacteriaceae bacterium | reverse complement strand
AATCTCCATCACGTTGGTAAAGGTGGAGCTGTTGCGGACCACCATTTCCAGGATGTGGGGCAGGTCGCGCATGAAAAGGATGAAGGTGAAGAGCGCGCAAACGATCAGCGTGTGGGAAAGAATTTCGCCGAGAATGTATCGGGTCAGGATGCGCACAGACAGGCTCTGGAGTTAGTTTAGCGTGCCCGGCTGCCTGGTGCGGCGTCGCGTGCTCAAAGGGGCGGACGCCAGCCGCGCAGGCGCAAACTGTTGCCCAGCACGCAGACCGAGCTGAGGGCCATGGCGGCAGCGGCCAGCCAGGGTGTAAGCAGAATGTGGAAGCTGGGATACAGCGCGCCGGCGGCCAGCGGAATGCCGAGCAAGTTGTAAGCCGCGGCCCAGCCAAGGTTCTGGCGCATCACGCGCACGGTGGAGTGGGCCAGGCTGAGCGCCGCCGGCAGGTCGGAGGGTTGTCCGCGCAGCAACAGCACGTCGCCGGCTTCCTGGGCCAGGTCGGCGCCCGTGCCCATGGCAATGCCAGCGTCGGCCTGGGCCAGCGCGGCGGCGTCGTTGATGCCGTCGCCNNGGCTGGGTCCAGGCCGGCTTCGACCTCGACGATTCCGGCTTGCTGTGCGATGGGCGCGGCGGCGGCGGCCGAATCGCCGGTCAGCATCAGCACGCGCATTCCGGCCTTGCCTGACCGAATGCGGCGCAATGCAGCGACGGCTTCAGCCGCATCGGGACGCAAGGTGTCGCGAGCATCGAAATAACCGGCCGGCGCATTATCGAGAGCCATCCAAAGCCGCGTCACGCCCGGCTCCGCCGGGATCACGCCGTCCGGTAGCGGGATAGCGAACTCCTGGAAGAGCGCTTCATTGCCGAGCAGGCAATCGTGCCCCTCCACTTTGGCGGAGAGGCCGCGGCCGGGCAGAATCTGCACATCTTCCGCCGGCGGCCATACCAGGCCAAGCGCGCGCGCCTGGTCTACGACGGCGTGAGCCAGCGGATGATTGGATCGTTCCTCGGCGGCAGCAGCCATGCGCAGCAGATCGTTTTCCGTGTGGCCCGCCAGCGGATAAACGCCGGCCAGCACGGGGCGGCCCACGGTGAGCGTTCCTGTCTTGTCCAGCACAATTGCGTCCAGGTGCGCCAGCCGCTCCATGGCTTCGCCGCCTTTGAAGAGCACTCCTAATTGCGCGCCGCGACCCACGGCCACGGTCAGTGCGGCGGGTACGGCCAAACCCATCGCGCAGGGGCAGGCAATCACCAGCACGGCGACGGTGTTGGCCAAAGCCAATGTGGGTGAGTGCGTAACAAGAAGCCAGATGCCGAAGGTGATCGCGGCCAGAGCCAGCACCACGGGCACAAAGATGGAACTGGCGCGGTCGGCCAGCCGCTCCATGGGCGCGCGGGAGGATTGTGCCTGCTCCACCATGCGGGTGATCTGGGCCAGCACGGTGGCCTCGCCTAACGATTGCGCCCGGCACGTGACTGCGCCATCGTAGTTGAGCGACCCGGCCAGCACCCGGCCTCCGGGCTGGCGAGGCAAGGGCGTGGGCTCGCCGGTGAGCATCGATTCGTCCACGCTGGTGCGGCCTTCCAGAATGATCGCGTC
>PMOF01000152.1:9078-12140 GCA_003162495.1 Acidobacteriaceae bacterium | reverse complement strand
CCGTTGGCTTGCGTGTAAAGCGCCTGATTGTTGTAGGCCACGCTCGGCAACAGGCCCGCTCGAGCAATCGACCGGTCGAGCGCTGACGCCCGGCTCTCCGCCGACGAAGCAGCGTAAGACGGCTCGCTCGCCTCTGCCCGCCGGATCGCCTCTTCGAGCGTGATCGCAATCCCCTGCCCTGCCGCCGGAACGTCCTGAGCGGCTGATGGCGCCGCTGCCTGCCCGCGCATCGGCGCAACCGCTGCCGCCACAAGAAACAAGATGGAAACTGCCCGGGCCAGGAGGCGCCCTCGTTTGTCGGGCGAAGTCAAATACCGCATCATCACACACAGTAGCATACGATGAGAACCTTAAGTTCGCCTGAAGCGCGCATAAAATATCGTGCATCCGAGGGCGCGCGCGATGAGACCTGCATCCAATTAAAGAGGTCGCCGAATTAAAAGGGGCACCGAGCAAGGGCGCGCGGCCGCTCGCCCGACCCGGCGGAGAGGACGTCCAGGAAAGTATCCGACCAAAATGGCTGCGAAAATTGAAGACTATGCCCTGATCGGCGATTGCGAGACCGCCGCCCTCGTTGACAAGAACGGCTCCATCGACTGGCTCTGCTGGCCGGATTTCTCTTCCGACGCCTGCTTCGCCGCTCTGCTCGGAAGCGAAGAACACGGCTACTGGAAGATCTCGCCAGCGCAAGGCCCATGGACCACTACGCGCCGCTATCGCCCTCACACGCTGATTCTCGAAACCACTTTCGAACATCCTGATGGATCGTTTCGCCTCATCGACTTCATGCCTCTCGGGCAGCGCAACTCCCACATCGTCCGCATCGTCGAAGGCCTGCGCGGCAAGATCGCGGTGCGCATGGAGCTGGCCCTTCGTTTCGACTACGGTCGAACCGTCCCATGGGTCACGCGCATCAGGGGCGGAGTGCGCGCCATCGCCGGCCCCAACCTCGCTGTTCTGCGCGCTTCGATTCCCGTGCGCGGAGAAAATCTGAAAACGGTGGCGGACTTCACCGTGAGCAGGGGCGAACGGGTGACTTTCTCTCTGACTTATGGTGTCTCTTATAAACCGAATGCCGGGAAGATCGACGCCGCACAGGCTCTCAAGGACGCCGAACAATTTTGGCGGCAATGGAGCAAGCGCCTGAAGTATAAGGGCAAGTATCGCGAGGTCATTGAGCGGTCCCTGATCACCCTGAGAGCACTGATCTTTGGGCCTACAGGGGGCATCGTCGCCGCCGTCACCACGTCACTGCCTGAGGCCATCGGCGGGGTGCGCAACTGGGACTACCGTTACTGCTGGCTGCGCGACACCACCTTCACGCTCCTTGCCCTGGCCAATGGCGGCTACTTCGACGAGGCTGCGGCATGGCAGGACTGGCTGCTGCGCGCGCTCGCCGGCAGTCCCGACCAGGTGCAGATCATGTACGGCCTCAAAGGCGAGCGCCAGCTCCTGGAGTGGGAGATTCCCTGGCTCCCCGGATACGAGAATTCGCGTCCGGTGAGGGTTGGCAACGCAGCCGCCGGGCAGGTGCAGCTCGATATTTACGGCGAGATGCTGGACAGCTTCTTCCACGCCCAGCAAAGCATGGGCCGGCATAGCGAAGATGATTTCCGCGTACTCGTTCTGCTGCTGGATCACCTGGAAACCATCTGGCAGCAGCCGGATGAAGGATTGTGGGAGACGCGGGGAAAGCCGCAACAATTCACCCATTCAAAGATGATGGCCTGGGTCGCGTTCGATCGTGGCGTGCTGCTCGCCGAGCTTCTCCACTGCGAGGCTCCGGTGGAGAAATGGAAGACGATCCGCGACACGATCCACAACGAAATCTGCGCCCGCGCTTTCAACCAAAAGAAAAACAGTTTTGTGCGGGCCTACGGCTCAGAGCAGCTCGACGCCGCCCTGCTGCTGATGCCGGTGGTCGGCTTTCTCCCGGGGAGCGATCCACGCGTAAAGGGAACCGTCGAAGCGATTGAACGCGAACTGATGCCCGCGGGGTTGGTGATGCGCTATAACACGGCCAAGGCCGATGACGGCCTGCCGCCGGGAGAAGGCGAGTTTCTGGCCTGCAGCTTCTGGATGGTCAGCAGCCTCAAGGCCATCGGCCGCACGGACGATGCCCGCGCGCTGTTTGAGCGCCTGCTCACGCTGCGCAACGACCTGGGCCTGCTGTCAGAGGAATACGACATCGACCGCAAACGCTTGGTCGGCAACTTTCCCCAGGCCTTCTCGCATATCGCGCTCGTCAATGCAGCATTCGATCTCGCCAACGAACCACACACGCGCAAACGCGCCCATCGCGGAGGGCATCAAGAGCGCCATGGTGCACCCACTCCTTGACGCACCCCGCGCTCCTCTGCTTTACTTTCTTCAACGCCATGAACACCTCCAGCGCCAACACGAACCTCATCCCGGTCCCGTGTATTGCTCCGTCGATTCCCGCCATGCGAATTAGCGGCTCCAATCTGCGCGCGGGAAGCGAAGCCTGACAAACCAATTTTGTGATTGAGCACCACCCAGGCCACCACCCGCAAGAGCGGCTGGTGGCTTTTCATTTTCGTCTGTCCCGGGAAGTCTCTGGAGTAGGTCGGCGCTTTGAAGGGTACGGGCTTTAGCCCGTACGTAAAATCAGCAAAATCAATGGGGCTTTAGCCCCTGGGAATGCCCACTTCGCCGCAAGACATCTTTAGAGGTTCCGCAGAAACGTTTTGAATCATTGCTTGAATCATTAAGGAGAACCACTCGTGGAATCCGTCTCTCTCAGCAGCATCCAGGCCGCGCGCGCCCGCATCGGCGACTCAGTCTTTGTTTCGCCCTGCCAGCTCTCTCATCACCTCTCTGAGCTGACCGGCCTGCCCCTGCATCTGAAGCTCGAAAATCTCCAGCGCACGGGTTCCTTTAAGGAGCGCGGCGCGCTCAACAAGCTGCTCACTCTGAATGCGGCCGAGCGCGAACGCGGCGTGATTGCCGCCAGCGCCGGTAATCACGCGCAGGGCGTCGCCTTCCATGCCACGGCTCGCGGCATTCGCGCCCAGATCGTGATGCCCCTGGCCACGCCGCAA
>PMOF01000152.1:0-9059 GCA_003162495.1 Acidobacteriaceae bacterium | reverse complement strand
GAGGAGGGTCGCACCTTTATCCATCCTTTTGACGACCCCGAAGTGATTTCCGGCCAGGGCACCATCGGCCTCGAACTGCTTGAACAGGTGCCGGACATTGAAGCCGTCGTGGTTCCCATCGGCGGCGGCGGCCTCATCGCCGGCATAGCCTGCGCCCTCAAGGAGACCAATCCAAAAATCCGCGTCGTCGGCGTCGAACCGGAGAAGCTGCCCTCCATGTTGCGCGCTCGCGAAGCCGGCGCGCCGGTCACCATTGCCGCCGAAGCCACCATTGCCGACGGCATCGCCGTTCGCCGCGCCGGCGACATCACCCTTCCGCTCGTCTCCCGCTACGTGGATGAAATCGTCACCGTGGACGACGAGGAAATCGCCAGCGCCATCTTGCTGCTCCTCGAGCAGGAGAAAACGTTAGCTGAAGGCGCAGGCGCAGCCGCCCTCGCCGCCGTCGTGCAATCCAAAACCAATCTTCGCCATCGCCGCACGGTTGTCCTGGTCTGCGGCGGCAACATCGATGTCTCGCTGCTCGCCAAAATCATTGAGCGCGGCCTGGTGAAAGACGGCCGACTGCTTCGCGTCCGCGTCTATCTCCAGGACCGCCCCGGCGCCTTGCTCTCGCTCACCCAGATCCTGACCCGCGAGCGCGCCAACATCGTCGAGATCATCCACAACCGCGCCTATTATGGAGTCAGCCTCGGCGAAACCGTCATCGACGTAACCCTGGAAACCCGCGGCGCAACGCACATCACGGCCATCAGCCACGCCCTGCGCGAAGCCGGCTTCCGCTTCGAGCGCATTCAGTAGGAATCCCAATGTACTCACCCAAATTCAATCAGGTCACCGACCGCGATCTCCTCATTGAGGCCATGCAGGCCTATTCCTTCGCCATCCTCGCCGGCCCGCCATCCGTTGCGCAGCCGCCCGCGCCCCTGGTCGCCACCCACCTCCCATTGATCGTGAAAGACGAAGGCCCGCACGGTCTCCTCGAAGGCCACTTCGCTATTGCCAATCGTCACTGGCAATCGCTCGCCGGCCGCGAAACGCTGGTCATCTTTTCCGGCCCTCACAGCTACGTCTCGCCCGCGCTCTACGTCGAGCCGCTCTCCGTCCCCACTTGGAATTACATTGCCATCCACGCTTATGGAACGCTCTCGCTGGTCGAGGACGACCCCGGCAAGGAAGCCCTGCTCGCCGGTCTCATCCAGGCCAACGACCCGGCTTACGCCGAAAAGTGGCGCGCCATGCCGGACAACTTTCGCCGCTCCATGCTGGCCGGTATCGTCGGCTTTCGCATTCCGATCTCCCGCATCGAAGGCAAATTCAAAATCAGCCAGAACCGCGCCGAGGCCGAACGCCGCAACGTCCAGGCCGCCCAAGCNNACCGGCCCACTGTTTTCCCCGCGCCAGCTCGGAGTTACTAATGTCTACACGGCGTGCAGCTTGTTCTTGTCATCTCTTTCTCATTCTGATCCACTCTTCTTATCGGCATCCGCAGAGGCGCATTATGAGAATCAGTTCGAGTGTCATCCTCTTGGCCTGCGTCTTCATTTGCGGCCGCGATGCCCTCGCTCAGGACATCGGGCAGACGGTCCTGCTGAATCAAACCACCATGCGGGGCGTGCAAAATGCGAACCATCCCTCGATCCAGATCGTCCGGCCCTCGACGCAACCGACGTCCGAACGCCAAACTACGTTCGAATACATCGATGCCTACCCGCCGCAGCCTTTCCCAGACTGCGGGTGCGCAAGACAGCCATACTTCCCTGTCAATTCCGGCGACGTGGTTCCGGGAACCCGGGTGACCATCGCCAGCCCAACCCAGGGCGCGGTGATTTATTACACCCTCGACGGCTGGACGCCGACCCGCGCTTCTCTGCGCTACACGGGGCCAATCACCATCAATGCTGACACCCGATTGCAGGCCGTCGCCGAAGAACCGAAAAAGCCGCTAAGCACGGTCTCCGAAGTGCTCTACACAGTGAGCGGGCCGCCGGCGTCCCAGCCGGATAAAGCGCTGGCCGTTGGCGGCGTCTTGCGCAAAGGCACACCTCTGCGCTTCGTCACTGGCGCGGATGTCTCCTCAGAAACGGCGCAAGTCGGCGACCCACTTCTTCTTCTGCTGGATGAGAATGTGATAGTCGATAAGACGATCGTCGCGGCCAAGGGAACCCCGGTCGCAGCCACTATCACGCGGGTTGATGAGGCCGGCCCGGGCGGCAAACCGGGCGTGCTCGCTTTTCAGGTCCAGCCGCTCAATGCCAATGGAGTCACGATTCCGCTGAGCGCAGACCTGACGTTGTCTGCGCCCGACCTTGCTGCGCAAGCCCAGAAGATTGCGAACCCTTCCCGGGTCCATGTCACCAGTACGCCGCCCCCCGGGGATGAGGCGGAAATCGAGCCCGGAATGCCTCTGACCGCTTCCGTATCCGCGGACACTACGCTGCAGCCATAAAGCCTGATCGCCCGATCTCCAGTTCTGCTTTTTTCAATCCGCTGCCGGCGCCGAACCTAGCTCACAGTCTTCATACTCAAACTTGCGCAGATCTCTCAGGCATTCCGCCAGCGCGCCCGTCAGCGTTTCGTGCCATCCTACCGGTTGAAATTTGCAGGTTTTCTGATTCAACTCAGAGCGGAGAGTGAGGGCGGCTGCTCCGCGGGATCCGGTTCGAACGCGGACGTAAAGCCTAGCTGATGCCAGAACCGTGTCAGCAGCGCGATCGTCGCCGCGCTGGTTCGCGTGGTGGTGCGCATCAGGATTTGGGAAGGTGCGCTGCCTGACAGGCTCGAAGCTTCGGCAGCAATCGCGATGCATTGGCTGGGGCGGTAGGTGCAGGCAGCCAGGTCGGCGATGGACAAGCGCGTAGTAGGCGTGGCTAGCACGGTGCGGGGCGGCGCCATGCGGTCCAGGAGCCAAAAAATCTCCAACTTGGATTCGAGCTCATCAGGAACGCAATCGATGGCCAGGTCGGCATCGCGGACGGCGTCCTCGATGGTGGAGACGAACGAAACCGCCGGCAGCGGCTGGCGGTCGAGGTCTTGACGCAGAGACTCCTGGCGCAGAGACTCCTGACGCAAATACTCCTGGGCATGGTGGAGATTGGCCGGCATCACGTCTTCCAGCAGGACGCGGAAACCGGCCCGGGCCGCCGAGAGGGCCAGCCAGCGGCCCAGCGGACCGGCTCCGATGATGGCCACCGTTTCAGGCAATGGGGCTCAGGCAATCGATTTCAGGCAATCGGGACGGACTTCGCGGCCAGCGCCTTGGCAACGTCGTCGGCGCTGGGGCTGGCGTTGCTCAGATGCTCCGCCACGCGGGCGCGCTCCTCGGCGGAAAGCGTGGGGACAGTGGCCAGGACGCGGCGCAGGGTGACCGCAACGTCGTCAATGTAATTCATCAGGCGGATCGCTTCTCCGGAGAGCGGCATGGGTTTCCTCGGTGATTGAAGTTCTCTCTTATTGTAGGGGGTGGGGCGGGGATGGGGAAAGGTGGAGGCAGGCTCTCTAAGTCGCGCGATAGGTATTTTGGGCAAAAAAACGTCCCGAGTTGCTGGTCCCAACCATTCGCACTTCGCACCGAAGATGGATTGCTCCATGCTCGACACTTGCACCCTGTGCTATACACGGATTGCTCCGTGGTTGACACCGAGTACCTGTGTTGCCCGCGGATCGCTCCGTGTTCAACACTTGAGCGCTTCGCACCGGGCACCGATTACTCCATGCTCGACACTTGGCATTCCCTGCCCCGCCCGGATTGCTCCGTGCCTGGCATTCCTGCCCTGTGCTGCACACGGATCGCTCCGTGTTCAACACTTTCCGCTCCATGCTGAGCCCGGATTGCTCCGTGCTCCTCATTTCGCGCTTCGCACCGTGCACCGATTGCTCCGTGCTCGACACTTGGCATTCGGCTCTGAGCGCGGATTGCTCCATGCTCGTCCCCTGGTGCCCTGCACTGGACGCGGATCTCTCCGTGTTCAGCACTTAGCGCTTCGCACCGCGCACGAATTACTTCGTGCTCGACACTTGGCATTCCATGCCCTGCCCGGATTGCTCCGTGCTCGACACTTTCTGCCCTGTGTTGCTCGCGGATTGCTCCGTGCTCAACACTTAGCGTGTGTGCATCGAACTCGGATTGCTCCGCTCCCGACACACTTTGACGCTTCGCTCCGTGTGCAGATTACTCCGCACTCGACACTTGGCATTCTGGACTCCACACAGATTGCTCCATGTTCGGTGCCGATTGCCCTGAGTTACCCACGAATCGCTCCGTGTTCAACCCTTAGTGCTTCCTGATGGGGCCAGTGGTAAACCTGTTCAATTCCACGAAGTGAAGAAGCTCAGGCTTACCGTTCAACCCGGAATGAAAGTAACTATGCTCTTCAGCGACGCGCACTGTCAATTGATAATTTTGTGGAAATCGGCCGACTTAAGTGGAAAACTTTTGATCAATCCAGAGCATCGCATCGCGATGTTTTTCAGGCAGCAAAACTGCCGGAGAAGTGCCGATTTACAGACCTCAAAAGCGAGCTCTTCACTCCAGCCTGACGCAGCGAGGCGGCCCATCCTCCCACAAGGAATGGACCGCCTCTTTTGCATTCCGACGTTGAAAGCTTGCCGGCCGGAAATCTTTCGCGAGCACTGAACCAGATCGTCGCTAGAGCGTTCGCTTGAAGAGCGGCGTGGCGATCAGCAACGTGGCCACACCGAAGACGCCGAGATACAAGAGATCGTATTGAATGGCCACGAAGCCACCGTCTTTCAACAGGACCGCCTTGAAGCCATGGATGGCATACGTGAAAGGGTCGACAAGTGCGATGGCGCGGAGCCACGGCGGAAACGCGGCGATGGGATAGATAGCGCCGGAAGGAAAGAACAGCAGCGTGTTGAGCACGCCGAACATGGCGCGCGGAACCAGCGGATCGTCGACTCGCACCATCATCAAAAACATCATGCCGTTGAAGGCGATGGAGGTGACGAAGATCATGGCCAGCAGTTCAAGGTCCGCGACGGGGTTGAAGATCACTCCCAGGCCGGCCATGAGCGAGCCGATGATGGTGAGCGAGATGCCGGCGAGCACCGCCTTGATGGCGCCCGCAACGTTGAGCCCGAACACTAACTCCAGTTTCGTGATTGGAGTTACAAGATAGCCCTCGTGCACGCCGCGCGCCTTGTCGTCGATGTATAACATGCCGCCGCCGATCATGACCGAGATATACATGGCCAGGGCAATGGAGCCGGCGAGCAGGTATTTCATGTAAGCCACAAAGGGATATAGCTCGACGATCTGAAGCGCGATGTTATTGACGATGCGGGGCTGGATGACCGGCGCGTTGAGGGCGTCGACCAGCGATTGCATCTCCGATTCCAATGACCCGGATGTGAATTGATCGGAGTTATCGACAACCAGGCCGAGCTTCGGCGCGTCCTGCGAATAGACGCGGCGCGAAAACTGGGCCGGGATGATGACCGCGGCGTCGACCTTGCCGGTGCGGACGTCTTCGCGAGCCTGGCGCTCGTCGCTGTAGTCGATGGTGGTGAAGGTTTTGATGTTGACGGCGACCGCGGCAAAGGCTTCGCGTACTTTGACCGCCTGCGGACCGTGATCGTAATCGACCACCGCCACGCGGGCGCCGACGATCTTTCCGCCGAAGGCGTTGCCCAGGATGACAAGCTGCACCAGGGGCAGCATCATGGACATGACCATGAGCACGGGTGAGCGGAAAAACTTGCGCATCTCGCGCTCCACAATGGCGAACATTCTGTTCATGGCTGCATCCCCGGCCTGGGCGGCATGCTGAAGACGGCTTTGACTTGCTCGTCGCGCAACTGGCGGCCCGTGTAGTGGACGAATACATCGTCGAGCGTAGTGTTCTGCACGCTCAGCGAAGTGAGAGTCTCACCCAGTTGCGCGGCCATTTCAACCAGCTGCATGGTGGTTTTGGAGCCTGAAGAAGTGAGCACGCGGTAGAAGCCGGCGCTCTGAGCCTGCACGCTGGTCACGCCTTCGAGCGATTCCAGGCGAGCCTGCCACGCATCCGCTTCGCGGTCAAACTGGACTTCTACCACGTTGGCTCCGGGAACGCTTTGCTTGAGCTCGATGGGTGTGCCCAGTGCCACCAGATTGCCGTGATCGACAATCGCGATGCGGTCGCAAAGCTTGTCGGCCTCTTCCATGTAGTGAGTGGTCAGCAGCATGGTCAGGCTGCGCGTGGCCTTCAAGTGGTTGAGCATCTCCCATACGGCGATGCGAGAGACCGGATCGAGTCCGGTGGTGGGTTCGTCCAGGAAAAAGATGCGCGGGTTGTGGACCAGGCCGCGCGCGATTTCAAGGCGGCGGCGCATGCCGCCGGAAAGAGTTTTGGTTTGCGCGCCGCGCCATTTGATCAGGTCCACCGCTTCAAGAACTTCCTGAATGTTTTTTTCGCGCTCGGCTTTAGGCACGCTGTAGAGCTTGGCGTAAATGCTGAGGTTTTCTTCAACGGTCAGGTCCTGGTCGCTGGTCAGGGCCTGGGGAATCACGCCAATCATCCGCCGCACCGCGTCATGATCTTTGGTCACGTCGTAACCGCCCACCAGCGCGCGGCCGCTGGTGACCGGGATCAACGTGGTCATCATGCGGATGAGCGTGCTTTTGCCCGCGCCGTTGGGCCCCAGCAGTCCGAAGATCTCGCCCTCGGCAACAGAAAAGCTGACGCTCTTGACCGCTTCAAAGGTTCCGTAGCGCTTGACGATGTTTTCAACCGCAATCGCCGGCGGCGCGGCGGAGCGCGGGCTGCCGCTGCCGTTGAATACTGGGATGGGCGGGCCGGCAGCCGTCATTGCTTCACCAATTTGCTCTTCGGGATATAAACTTCGGCCGTCATTCCGGGCACAAAGCGCTCGCCGGGATTATCGATCAGCAACTTGAGCTGGACGGTCTTGATGTCGCGCTTGCGGGTGTTGACGTCGCGCTGCGTGGCGAAATCCGCCAGTCCAGCCTTGGAAATCACTTTGCCCTGCACGGTTGCGCCCGAGGGCATGACCACGCGCAGCGAGTCGCCGAGTTGGGCGGCGTCGGCCTGCGTTTCGGGCAACGGCGCATAGATCCAGGTCTGGGTCAGGTCCATGATAGTCACGATCGGTGTGCCGGCGCCCACAAACTCGCCCTGGCGCGCGGCACGCACGTTGACCTTGCCGCTAACGGGAGCAAACACCTGCGAGTAGCCGAGCTCGACACTGGCTTGCTGGGCAAGAGCCTGGGCGTTCTTGACCTGGTTGCGCGTCTCGTCCACGGTGCGGGCGGCCACGGAGGTGAGCAGCTGATGGGCACGCGCCTGGCGAAGCGCATTTTCAGCTGCGGCGACATTTTCCCGCGCTGCATCCACGGCCGCTTTGTTGGCCTGCAGACTGGTGACGGCATCGTCTTTGGATTGCTCGCTCATAATGCCCTGCTGGGCCAGCGCCACGGTGCGGCTGGTGTCTGCCTGCTGGTGGTCATAGTTCGCCTGAGCCTGCACTAGAGTGGCCTTCGCGGCCCGCAGTTGCGCCTCGGCCGTGGCGGCGGCGCTGCCGGTTTCGCCAAGGGTCTGGCGCTCAGTCTCGACCGTCTCGCCCAGCTTCCACTTCTGGCCGGCCGCGGTGGCTTCGGCGGCATTGTGCGCTGCCTGCAGGTCGTCACTCTCAATCACCGCGATGAGCTGGCCCGCCTGCACCGGGTCGCCTTCGTCTACGGTCAAGGTCTGGATACGGCCGGGAATTTTGGAGCTCACTTCGATTTCGTTGGCATCCACGGTGCCGATCAGCTGCAGGTCGCCGCCGCGGCGCGCCGTGGCCAGGTACCAGATCAGCGATCCCACCGTCAGCAAGCCCAGGATCATGAAAACTCGATTGCGTGCGTTCACGTGCGCCTCACTTCATCTTTCTTTGTTGCGTCGATTTCGATCTTACGGTTACCCAATTTGCGGCTGCCGATTTGGCCCGCGCCCGTGCCATGGGTTTCGCCCTCGACCGGCGCAGGCATGGGCGTTGCCGCCAGCACTCGCGCGGCCACTGCGGCGCCGTGTTTGCGGTCCATGAAAATGGTGCTTCCCAGGTACTCGACCGCAGCTTTGCGGCGAAACTTCAGTGCGCCGCGGTCAAACGGATTGGTTCCCGTCAGCATGCTCATCACCGGGGCGGAGAGAAAATAAAACACGTTGGCGCCCAGAGCCGCATACATGATTTGCAGCTCGTCCACCTGGATCAGCTCGCCGGAGCCGCGCCCTTCCTGGTAGACCTCGCGTACACGGGCCATCATCGGCCGGAAAACCTTGTCCACGAGAGACGCAAGCGCGTTTTCTTCGCCGCGATGCACGCGCATCATCTCCTGCTGCATCAGGCTTTGAAAAGCGCGCTGGGAGTGAATGCGATCAAAGTGATTGAGCGCAAACTGCAGCAGGCGCTCACCCGCGGAGCATTCCGCGCCCATGGCCGCCATGCTGCTGCTCACCACCCGGCTGGCCACCGCTTCCAGAGCGGCGTCGTACAGGGCCAACTTGTTGCTGAAGTAGTAGTAGAGCAGCGCTTTGTTCACGCCGGCGGCTTCTGCTATCCGTTCCGTGCGCGCACCGGCCAGGCCGCTGACGCTGAATTCGCGGACAGCGGCTTCGAGAATGCGGGCGCGGGTCTGGTCGGCGCGTTCGGCCTGGGTGCGGGATGGAGCGGGTGTGGCCATTTCTTAACTAACTAGTTAGTAAGTTAGCCGAAGCAAGGAAGGATTGCAAGTGCTTTTGGGTCGAATTTGCTTGAACATGCCGATCTACTTGGTTAAGATAACTTAGCGCATTGGTGGCGCCATGGTAAAAGTCAGCATTTTTGAAGCAAAAACCAACCTTTCCGCGCTGGTCAAGCAGGCGCAGCGGGGTGAGGCGGTGGTTATCACGTCAGGGCGCTCGCGGACCCCGGTCGCCCGCCTGGAAGCCATCCAGCCGGTTCAAAAGAAGCGGCTGGGGGCTATGGAAACGCCCGGCTTCGTGCTGACGGAGGCATTCTTTGCGCCGCTGCCGGAAGAGGAACTGCGGCAATGGGATGGGGGCGGGCAGTGAAGG
>PMOF01000087.1 GCA_003162495.1 Acidobacteriaceae bacterium | reverse complement strand
GCGGTGCTGAGCCGCCGCCGCGCCGTGGGCCGCAAGCGGGTTGCTGTCAGCGCCGGCTTCCGCGACTAGCAATCAACGATCCAACGCCGTATCGTCGCAGCCGGGAGTTCCAGCGTTTCGCCATTGGACCGGCTGCCGTTGCTCACGGCACTGCCATGAACACCCCTCCCAATCCAGCACAACGGCTATCGCGCAGTCAGTCCCTGACCGGCGCGCGCCTGCAAAAGCACGCCGACTATCAGCGGGCTTACGCCGCAAGCCGCAAGCATCAGTCCTCATCGATGAGCTGGTTCCTGGCGCCGCAGCCGGCGTTGTACGCCGACTCGCCGCCGGCTCCGCGCGTTGGACTGACAGCGGGCAAGGTGCTGGGCAAGGCCCATGAGCGCAATCGCATCAAGCGGCGCATGCGCGAGGCGCTGCGCCGCCATGTGGATCTGCTACCCCAGGGTTGCGATCTTATTTTCCATCCCCGCCGCGGCGTGCTGACTCTCGATTTTGCGAAACTTGAAGCGGAGATTGTGCGTATTCTTCATCAGGCAAAGACCGAGGCGGCCCGCATGAACACTCCGAAACCAATCCCGCCCGCACCGCAACCGTCCGAACCGCAATCGGCCGGCCGGCCGGCGCAAGCACCATGACGCGCCTGCTGCTCGCCTCTCTGGCCTTTTATCGCCGCTGGATCTCTCCGGCTCTGCATGCGCTGAGCCCCGGCGGTTGCCGCTACGTGCCGACGTGTTCGGAGTATGCCACGACGGCCATTGCGACGCACGGTCCGGTGCGCGGCAGCGCTCTCGCCTTCTGGAGGCTGCTGCGCTGCCACCCCTTCGCGCGCGGAGGCCTCGATCCGGTGCCGCCCGCGCCCATGCCACGACCTTTTCCTCACAAACCGTTACCATAGAAGGAGCGGCGACCCGACGGTCCGTCGCTTCCAGCGCCTGATGAACAGGCTCTTAACGATAGGAAGTATCCTTTGGCAGAAATTCGCAATCCTAATCTTCAAACCCAGGGCCCCGGCGGCGGCGGTGGTGGTGGCGGCGATATGCGCTCCACCATGGGCTTCGGCCTGCTGTTGCTTGTGGTGCTGCTGGGCTATCAATACTTTTTCAAGCCGAAGACGGCCGAGCCAGCGCCGACCGCGGAAACTCAGTCTCAGCCGCAGCAGCCGGGCGCGCAGACCAACGCCTCAGGCCAGTCGACAACGACTTCCGGTTCCGCGGCCACACCGTCAGCTGTCCCGGCCATCGCCGCCGCTGCTGAGACCGAGACCACCGTCGAGAACGAGAAAGTCCGCATCGTTTTCACCAATCGCGGCGCGCAGGTGAAGCACTGGATCCTGAAGGACTACAAAGACGCCGCCGGTAAGACGCTGGACATGGTGCAGGCTCAGGCCGCGGCGCGCTTCGGGCTGCCACTCTCGTTTTTTACTTATGACTCTGCGCTCACCGAGCAACTGAACCAGGCGCTCTATCAGCCGTCGGCGACCGGCTTTGTGCTGGCTCCCACTTCGCTCACCTTCCGCTACGCCGGCAACGGGCTCGAAGTGGTGAAGACGGTCAGCTTCGACTCGAGCTATGTGGTCAGCGTGGAAACGGAAGTCAAGCGCAACGGCGTGCCCGTGCGCGCCCTGGTGCAATGGCCGGCCGGACTCGGCGATATGGAAGAGTTCGGTTCCACGCACTCGGCATTAGGCGGGATACGGGCCTCCGCGGCTTCGCAGTTCGCCTGGTCCACGGATGGCAAGCAGGACTTGCAGGCGGCCTCCAAAGTGAGCGGCAACGAGACGCACGACCAGCCCTATGACTATGTGGCCATCACCGATCTTTATTTTGCCGCGGCTTTCCTGCCCGGCGATCCCGACCGCGCGACCTTGGTTACGCTGCACCACGCCATCGAGCTGCCCAGCGACCTGAGCGACCCCAACAGCCAGAAGAAACCGGCCGATCTGCTTGGCCTGGCGGTGGGCGATACCAGCGGCCTGACGCGCCTGCGCCTCTATGCCGGCCCCAAACAGATGGATGTGCTGAAAACCATCCACGCCACCGGCGCGGACGGCGCGGCCAACGGGCAGTCGCTCGAACCGCTGATTCACTATGGCTGGCTGGGCATTGTGGCCAAGCCGCTCTATCTCGCTTTGCGTTTTCTTCATGGACTGCTGGGCGGCCCCTACACATGGGGCTGGTCGATCATTATCTTCACCTCGATCTTCAGCCTGATCATGATGCCCACGCGGTTCATCATGATGAAGTCTTCGCTGAAGATGATGCGCATCCAGCCCAAGGTGGATGCGATCAAGAATCGCTATGCGCATCTCAAGATCAACGACCCCAAAAAGGCGGAGATGAACGCGGAGATCATGGCCCTCCACCAGTCGGAGGGCATCAACATGGTGGGCGGCTGCCTGCCTATGCTGGTGCAGATGCCGCTGTTCATTGCCTACTTTGAAGTGCTGTCGAACGTGATCGAACTGCGCCAGGCACACTGGTTCTGGCTCACCGACCTGTCCTCGCCGGACCCCGTTCACATTCTGCCCATTCTTATCATCCTGAGCATGTTTCTGACCCAGTACATTTCGCCCGCGCCGGGCATGGACCCCGCGCAGCGCCGCTTGATGGCCTTCATGATGCCGATTTTTTTCGGCTTCATGCTGTGGCACTACGCATCGGGGCTGGCTCTCTACTGGGGCACCAGCAACATCATCAACCTGGCGTTGCAGCTGTTTATCAATCAATCGACAATCGGCAAGGAGATGCACGCCATCGCCGCCAAACGCGCGGCAAAGAAGGTTGGCGGCAAGCCGAACACGCTGCAGGGGCGCCGATAATCGGGCGTTTTCGCCCACTTAGTTTATTGGTGAATCGTCATGGAAATTCGCAATTATCGTGAGCAGTCATTGTCGGTCCTTGTTCGTCCAATGAGACGCGATTCACAAAAACTCTTCCTATCGGCGATCTGAGCCGATATAGTTCCGAGAAGAAAGGTTCGTTCAGGAATACGGCATGAGCAAGGACTTTTCAGCAGGCGATTGGGCCTCGAGACAATTACCCGAGTATCGCAAGCCTCCCGTTGTTGAAACCGCCTTAGCAGTTGAATTTGCCCCAATTGTCGGATGGAATGCGATTCGTTACGGGGACATTTGGCAGCGTTTCAAGAACGAATACCCCAAGGCGGAGGTACAGCCGGCACCGCAGAGTCTGCTGACCCAAGGACTTGATTTAGCGAACCCCCCAATTCGTTGTCTGCTTATTGACGAGAGGGGGAACCAACTGATCCAGATACGTTCAGGCGGCTTCGTACGTAACTGGCGAGCGAACCGCGAGAACCCGTTGTATACGCGTTACGCGACCATCCGGCCGTCGTTCGAGAAGGACTGGAGAATCTTCTGCGAGTATCTCGCATTGAACGGGTTTGCAGAGCCTGAAGTTTGGAAATGCGAAGTCACTTATGTCAACCACTTCCCGCGTGGCAGAGAGTGGAACGAGTTATCGGATTTGGGTCAAACCCTGGCATTTCTGCCGAAACCCATTCATTCCGAGGTGTTGGAGAGTCTCGAACAAGTTCGCTTCGCTTACGTGTACGCTCTTCCTGGCGACATTGGACACATACATTTTCAGTTCCAGCCCGGCATGGGCACCGATGGCGAAGAGATCATGCAACTTGCGATTACAGCAGTCGGGAAGCCGCAAGGTAGCAGCATAGGTGAAATTCTGAATTGGCTCGACCTTGGACACTACGCCGTCGTGCAAGGCTTCTCCGATTTCACATCATCCAACACACAAGCAGCAATCTGGGAGCGAATATGACCTTAGCGACAATGCCGCCCGCTGTTGAGATCGTTGAAGCTTTCAAATCAAATCGTCCGAGGCATAATCTTTCCGACCCCTACTGGGCGAGCTCTGAGCTTTCAGATGAACCGTCATGGAGGGCAACCGCATTCTGGAGAATTTCCACACTGCGAAACATTGGGAAAGTTGTGCCTGGCTTAGGTGATTTGCGCCCGTCGGATCAAGCGGTCACGGAGCTTCGCAAACTTCTCAGCAAAATCCAAATCCAGTCATTACCATTGCCCACAGTTGCGCCTGTCTCTGGCGGCGCAGTCTTTGTTTCCTGGAAGAGCGGAACGAAGTCGGTAGAAGCCACAGCATACCACGATGGCGAGATTGTGCTTGAGGGGTTGGAGAATCAAAACCTCAACGACGAAATATCTAAGAGAGATCTTCCCTCCATCCTCAATTGGCTCGTTCGAGGCTGATCAGAGGTATCGGAATGTCCTATGGGTAGATATGACGACGAGACTATCTTGCCCGATTGGACATTAGCTAGGGGAGTCCGCACCGATTGGCTCGAGATTGACGAGAATGGAAACGAAGTTATCCAATCCAGAGCTTTCGATGAAAGCAGCCAGGAAGTATCTTGTTTTATTCTTGAAGAGATCGGCGGACCAGACGGATTTCGCAGGAATATCCTGCCTGTCATTGAGAAAGAGATAGGAACACGGCTTCGACTTGCAACTATCGAAGTAGGTGTCGTTCGTGCAGTTGGGTTCTGGATTTATCGGAAGCCGGAAGAATTCCACAATAATAGAGCTCATGTAGTTATGTGTCCCCAACAAGTCAATAACGTCGGACGGAATCAGTTTAAGAAACAAGTTCGGGAGATCGCAAAGCAGGCGGTTTTGCGGCCTCTCGTCCTAGATGATTGACGCGCGCGCATGTCTTCCAAATGCGTCGTCTCGAAGGCAAGCATTTTGCGTTGCCAAGGTGCGCGAAACAGGCAGATTTGGGCCTTCGTGATCCCAGTTGAGTTGAATAGGGCGTTAACCCGCGCCGACCGGCTGGCGAATCGA
>PMOF01000032.1:3647-3985 GCA_003162495.1 Acidobacteriaceae bacterium | reverse complement strand
AAGCACGGCGAACTGAAAAGGATCAGCGAAGAAGTCTCGCCGGAACTCGAAATCACTGAAATCACCGACCGCGTGAGCAAGATCGGCGCCGCTTCCCACCCTTTCCGCACAGAACGCGGAAAGGATGAGGCACCCCAGACTTATGCTCCCGGCGGTCCCGCGCTGCTGTTTGAAAACGTAAAGGGCCATCCCGGCCACAAGGTCCTGATCAACCAGTTTGGCAGCGAGCGGCGCATGGCACTGGCCCTCGGCGTCGATCGTCTCGACGAAATCGCCGAACGCATCAAGGGCCTGATGAACATGAAGGCGCCCTCCGGCATGCTCGACAAGCTCAAGCT
>PMOF01000032.1:1909-3622 GCA_003162495.1 Acidobacteriaceae bacterium | reverse complement strand
GTTTCCGATTCTCAAGTGCTGGCCCCTCGACGGCGGCCGCTTCATCACCCTGCCCTGCGTGCACACGCGCGACCCGCGCAACGGCCGCCGCAACATCGGCATGTATCGCATGCAGGTCTACGACGGCCAGACCACCGGCATGCATTGGCAGCGGCAAAAGGTGGCCGCCGAGCACTATCGCGAAGCGCTGCGGAATGTGGTTTCGGTCAACGAACTCAACCAAAACCAGTACGGCCCGAAGGGCGCAAGTGTGGCCGCCATGGCGGAGTCCGCGGGCGGCGCAGTCCAAATTCCTGACGGCCCCATCGGTGGTTTGCCGCAGGTAGCTTTGGGCAATCTCAAAGGCTCGCGGCTTGAAGTGGCCGTCGCCATCGGCACCGATCCGGCAACCACGTTTTCCGCCATCGTGCCCGCGCCGCCGGAGATTGAGGAATTCATGATCGCCGGTTTCCTGCGCGGCAAATCCGTCGAAATCGTCAAGTGCGAAACCGTCGATCTCGAAGTCCCGGCCCACGCTGAAATTGTCCTCGAGGGCTACGTCGAACTCGGCGAACTGCGCAGCGAAGGTCCCTTCGGCGACCACACCGGCTTCTACACCCTTGCCGAAGAGTACCCGGTCTTTCACCTCACCTGCATCACCCATCGCAAGGACCCCATCTACGCTGCCACCATCGTGGGCAAGCCGCCCATGGAGGATGCCTGGATGGGCAAGGCCGTCGAGCGCATCTTTCTCCCCGCGATGAAGATGACCATCCCCGAGATAGTGGACATTAACCTGCCCGTTGAAGGCGTCTTTCACAACCTCATGCTGGTGTCCATCCGGAAGAGCTATCCCGGCCAGGCGCGCAAGGTCATGAACGCCATCTGGTCCCTCGGCCAGGCCATGTTCACCAAATGCATCATCGTGGTGGACGAGGATTGCGACGTGCAGGACATCGGCGAAGTCACGCTGCGCGTCACCAACAACATCGACCCCGAACGCGATATCCAGTTCACGTTGGGCCCCATCGACTCGCTTGATCACTCTTCGCGGCTGCCCAACTACGGATCGAAGATGGGCATCGACGCCACCCGCAAATGGAAGGCCGAGGGCTTCGACCGCCCTTGGCCCGCCATGATCGAGATGGACCGCGCCACCAAGGCCAGAGTGGACGCTCTGTGGGCCAGGCTGAACCTGTAAGCCGGCGAATGACCGGTCAACACTTGCCTCTGTGGCCGATCCATTTCAGCTGATGACCGGCCATTGATATGGCCTGGCCTCGCTCTGATATACCTAGACCCATGCGGGTAGTCTCCTCCTGGCTTCTTCCTGTCCTAACTGCAGCAACGCTGGCCCTTGCAATCCCCTTGTGCGCCCAGCAGGAACCGGATACTTTTCGCTGGGTCGACTTCCACTCCCGCCCTCAGCCCCAATTCCAGCCCCAATCCCAAAAAGATCAGGACGTCATCGTCTGGGTCACGCGGTCCTTGGATCCCGCCAAGTGGACCGCCATTCGCGAGATCGGCATCGAATACGATGCGGCCCTGGTGGTAACCACGTTGCGAACCTCTCCCCAGGCATCGCCCAACGCAGACACTTTCACCGTCTGGCATGTGTCCCTCACCAGCCACGTGGCTGCGCCGCTGCTGAGTGGAACGAACCTGCGCTGGCTTGACTGGATGCATTTTCTGAACGACGCGCCGCCGGAGCCCGCCGCACTCTACGACAACTGC
>PMOF01000032.1:0-1890 GCA_003162495.1 Acidobacteriaceae bacterium | reverse complement strand
GGCCAGGGTGCGCCCGTCTGGGGCCCGAATGCGCCGGATGGCGTGGCCCTGACCCAGGTCTATGCGGCTATTCCCGATGCAGATGGCCGCGGATTTGTAGCCGCATGGAGGCGCCTTGACTACGGCAGGCAAAAGCCGCCCGAGGACTTCATCTACCGCTACGATCAGGACCCGTTCAGCCACCTCGACCGGATCCAGCAGCTGAGCGGCAAAGACGCCGAGGCCATCAAGCAGCAGCTCTGCCTGGCGCAGGATTCCGGCTCCGGACTCGCCCGCGGCCAGGATTCGCCCCTTTGCCTGCCGTTTGCAAAGCGCCGCCCGGAGCGGAAGCCCGTGACCACCCCACCGGCGAACAACCGCGGCCAGTCCGTCCCGCCCGGAGCGCGGCATTGAGAGAAGCTGCCGCGGATGCCTCCCGCCTAGCGTTTGCAAACTTCATGCTCTGCAACCGCACGGGACAGCGATCATGAACTCGTTCTCGCTTTGACAGGTCGCCGGGGCTCACCATCTGCCCGGCCGCATCCGTTATTCTGTTGCCAGCGTCAACCGGAATCAACGGCTGCTCAGCGTGGCAAAAGCGTGGCCGCCGAAAAACCATCCGCCGAAAACCCCGCCACACAGAGCGGACAAAGGTAGAAAAGGAGCAGCCCTGGCCGCGGCCGCCACACTCTCGTTCCACGAAACATGGCGGCCCCGCGCCAACCCCTGGGTCATCGCCATCACCGTCACCCTGGCCACCTTCATGGAGGCACTCGACACCTCCATCGCCAACGTCGCCATGCCCCACATCGGCGGCTCGCTCTCTGCCAGCCGCGATGAAGCCACATGGGTCCTCACCAGTTATCTCGTCGCCAACGCCGTCGTCCTGCCCCTCAGCGGCTGGATCGCCAATCGCATCGGCCGCAAGCGCTTTTACATGACCTGCGTCTTCCTCTTCACATCAGCGTCGCTGCTGTGCGGCCTTGCGCCCACGCTCGGCATGCTGGTTTTTTTCCGCGTCCTCCAGGGCGCCGCCGGGGGCGGCCTGCAGCCCAGCGAGCAGTCCATCCTCGCCGACACCTTTTCGCCTGCCAAGCGCAGCATGGCCTTCGCCGTATATGGAATGGCGGTGGTGATGGCGCCGGTCCTCGGCCCCACCGTCGGCGGATGGATCGTCGACAACTACAGTTGGCGCTGGATCTTTTTCATCAACATCCCGGTCGGCATCCTTTCGCTCTACCTCACCAGCCGCGTGGTCGAAGACCCGCCCTATCTCGCCGCCGTTCGCAAGCGCCGCCTCAGCATCGATTACTGGGGACTCGGCCTGCTCGTCGTCACAATCGGCGCACTCCAGACCATGCTTGACAAGGGCCAGGAAGACGACTGGTTCGGATCACGCTTCATCATCACCTGCGCCGTGGTCGGCGCCGTGGGACTGGTTATCTTCATCGTGCGCCAACTCAGCGTTGCGCATCCCATCCTCGACCTGCGCCTCTTTGCCCAGCGCAACGTCGGCATGACCCAGTTCGTCATGTTCGTGGTGGGCATGTCGCTCTATTCCTCCACCGTCCTCATTCCCCAGTTTCTCCAGGAAATCATGGGCTACTCCGCCCGCCAGGCCGGCATGGCCGTCTCCTCCGGCGGGCTCGCGCTCATGTTTCTCTTCCCCGTGGCCGGCATTCTCGCGCCCAAATTCGATCCCCGAAAGCTGGTCGCACTCGGTTTCACCATCACCACCTTCGGCGTGTGGCGCATGACCGGCATCAATCTCGACGTCAGCTTTGGCATGGCGGTCAGTTGGCGCGTATTCATCGCGCTGGGGCTGCCCTTCCTGTTTATCCCCATCAACACGCTCTGCTATGCGGGCATTCCCCAGGAAAAATACAACGAGGTCAGCGGCCTCACCGCGCT
>PMOF01000260.1:10128-12767 GCA_003162495.1 Acidobacteriaceae bacterium | reverse complement strand
CCCAGCGCCCTCCGCCGGAAAGGAGGGCGAGTAGCCATGGCCCTTCGTCTGGGTACAGAAAACAAGCGCCAGGTTTATCTGGTCATCGCGCTGTTTGCGGCGATTGCCGTGATCGGCGGATATGAAATTTATGGCAGCTTCGCGGGGCCTTCCCGTCCGTCGACGCCCATCCCGCCGCAACCAGCCCCCTCCGGCAGTCGTCCGGCAGCAGGCGTCTCCTCCGCGGCCACCAGCCGGAGTGTGCAGGGCGGAGATGCCCAAAAGCTGACCAACGCCGGCCTAGACCCCACGCTGCACCTCGACACTCTGGCCGAGACTGAGGATATGGTCTACGCCGGAACGGGCAGGAATATTTTCTCCGCCGAGTCCGCGCCGGTGCATATCGATAATCCGGCAGCCGACCCACGGCCCAATCAGCCTGGTTCAGTCGCGGCAGTTGTTCCCCCTGGTCCGCCCGCTCCGCCGCCCATCGATCTGAAATACTTCGGTTTCTCTCAGGGCAAAGACAAGTCGCTCGTCGCCTTCTTCGTCCATGGGGAAGACATCTTTGTGGCCCGAACCGGCGAGATTGTCGATCATCGATATAAGGTGGGGGCCATTCTGCCCCTCAGCGTCGAGGTCACCGACCTGGGCTATAACAACACCCAAACCCTGCCCATGGTGTCCAATTGAATGAGCGCCATGCGATGAAGAAACCCAACGCAATCCAGACCAGTATCCGCCCTTCTCGTATCCGGCCCCATGAGGAGGGCTACATACTGGTAGTGGTCGTCTTCATGCTGGCGGTTCTCATGATCGGCCTGATGGTTGCCGTCCCCCTCGTTAAAAAAGATATCCAGCGCGACCGGGACGTGGAGACCATGCACCGCGGCAAGCAATACGTCCGCGCCGTCAAGATGTACTACATGAAATTCGGCGCTTACCCGCCCAGCATCGATGCCCTGGTCAACACCAACCAGATTCGCTTTCTGCGCAAGAAATACATCGACCCCACCACCGGCAAAGCGGATTGGAAGATTATCCATGTCGGCGAAAACAAGACCCGGACGATGGGCTTCTTCGGCCAGCCGATTGGGGGCGGGGCCGGGGCCGGCACTGGCCCGGGATCCAATGGACCCAACCCATCCGCAGGCTTACCCAACTCCCCCGGCAGCGGCAGTTCGATCTTCGGCTCGACCGACTCAGGAACCACCCCAGCCGCTCCGACGGGCGCGGCCGGTAACCCTACCGATCCATCTGCTGGAACGGGGGCCGGCGGAACGGGCGTCGGCGGAGCCGCGCCCGGCGCAACAGGCGCGGCCGGCACCGATCCCAATGCACCCAACGGCGGAGCAGCGGGCGCCGCGGGAACCGGCCTCGGCGGGCAGACCTTTGGCGGCGCGGGCATGATCGGTGTCTCGCCGGCCAGCACCAAGCAATCGATCCTGGTCTACAAGAAGAAGAATCACTACAACGAGTGGGAATTTTTTTACGATCCGCTTGCCGATCAGTTGATGTTACAGGGGGGCAACACCGGAACCGTCGGCCAACCGGCCGGCAGCACCACTACGCCCGTCGGCGGTACAACTACGCCGCCGGCAACTCCTCCCGGCACCCCGCCTGTGTCTCCTCCGATCGCCCCTGCGCCCCAGCAGTAGCCCGGGGCAAGCCTGACTGGCCTGAAAACCCAAAGCAAAAAGCACAAAAAGCCCGCACCCAATCTGGGCACGGGCCTTTTCCCACGAAGAAAACAGGCTTAAATGGTTGGAGTTAAACGCTGAAGGATGAACCGCATCCGCAGGTACTCTTCACCTGGGGGTTCTCAAACTTGAATCCGGCCGCTTCCAGCGTCTCCACGTAGTCGACGACGCAGCCGTTCAGGTACATCAGCGAGGTGGCGTCCACAAACACTTTCAGGTCATCGAAACTTAAAACCTTGTCCATCATGCCGCTCTGGTTCTCAAAGGCCATGGAGTACTGGAAGCCGGAACAGCCGCCGCCCACCACGCCCACGCGCAGCCCCGCGGGAATCGGATCCTGGGTAGCCATGATCTCGCGCACTTTGGCGATGGCCTGAGGGGTCATCTGGAGGGGCGCCTTCTTTTCGGTTTCCTGTGCGGGTGCAACGGTTGCTGTGGCCATGGTTTCTCCCTGATGAAATTCGCAGCTATCTCTAACTCTACCGCTCTGGGCGCCAGGATACAAGCCCCCAAGTGCGGCCGCGTCTCATTGGATGCAACAGAGGACCCTGAAGTCGCAGGTTTGACTGCCTTTGCGGGTTCCTTAACTGACGCCCGCGGCATCATTCACATGGTTAAAAATGGATTCATCCTGCGAAAAAGCCTGTGATCCCGGTCACGATATCCACGCTTATTCGGAGCTATGATTGTCAATCGTACGGCCCCTCTACTCACGAGACCGCGATTCCACTACGGACCCGCCGGTATCTGGGACCCGAAAGCTATTCGGAGGTGGAGTATGACAGGTTTGGTTCCGGTCATGTGGTCGGTCTGGGGCGCATTCGTTCTGATTGTGATCGCCCTCAAATTGTATACAGTGCGTTTAACTCGAGACGAGGATGATCAAGTCATCCTGGATGATTCATTCAATAACCTGCGTGCCGAACAGGCCGACATCGTCGCCAGGGTCAATAAGATCCG
>PMOF01000260.1:0-10080 GCA_003162495.1 Acidobacteriaceae bacterium | reverse complement strand
ACGACGGATTGTGCATCTGGCTGACGACTGCACTGCCTTAGCCGCCGACTGAGCGAGTCTTGCGTCTTGCCTTACTCGACTTCCGGCTTGGCCCGGTAGCCGTCGCGGGCAATGATGTCGTATTTGAGCGGCTTGTGCTTCTCATCCTGCATCCGCAACGGCTTGCCTTCATCGTCGACCAACTCTACACGCAGCTTGCGATAGGTTCCGTCCTGCTTGGCGTTGGTCGGGTTATAGACCAGCTGATATTTCGAGCGGATATTCTGGTTGATTTCCTGGAAAATCTCCGGCATCTCCGCCTCAAAGCGCGGAAAATAGGCGACGCCGCCCGTGTATTTGGCAAAGGTCCTCATCTGATTGTCGGCCTGCAAAAAGGTCAGATTGTCGCCGCGCATGCTCGCCGCTCGCGCGAACCCGCCGGTTGAAACCGTGAAGATGGTGATATCCTGCGAAGCCTTCACCGCCTTCAGAATTTTATCCAGGGTCAGCTTGGAGAGGGTGTCAACGCCGGAAGCAATGAGAATGATGTACTTGTGACCCGGGATCCGGCTCAGCCGGTCCATGCCCTCGTATAGCGCATCGAAGATGTCGGTCTCGCTGAAGCCGGGAATCATCAGCGAGTTGATGGCCTGCGCGAACTGGCGCTTGTCCTGGGTAAAGTCAAGTTGGATCTGTGTGCGCAGATCGAACGTCATGAGCGCCACATAGTCCTGCGGCCGCAACTGGCCTGCAAAGGCAAAGGCCGCGTTGCGCATGTCGTAAATGAAGCGATAGTTGGTAGCCGCGAATTCGCAGATCATCAGGGCCGTAATCGGCGCCTCGACCCGCTTGAAGCCCACCACTTTCTGCTCCACGCCATCTTCATACACGCGGAAGTTGGCGGGCTTGAGGCCGGGAACAAACTGGCCCGTCTTTTCCAGCAGCACGCCCACGTCTACGTCGACCTCCGGAACGTCTACGCGCAGGGAGAAGTTCCCTGTCCCTCCTTCCGGCGCTTTGATTTTGGGCGCGGCTGGAGCCGGCGGCGGAGTATCGTCTTCTGCCGGTTCCTTCTTCTTGGGCAGCGCAATCGATCCGGAGTCGCCGCCCGGTCCGCCTGAGTCTGGAGTCGCCTGGTCGGGCTGCTGAGGCTGCGCCGGCGGAGGCTGCGGCTGGGATTGAGCATGAATCAGAGGCAGTGCGGTCATGGCGAATGCAAGCAACAATCCTGCGAGAGAATAACGGCGGGAAGCGATTAGGAACCGGTGCGACCAGTACACGTGCGGTGTGAACATGACGACCTCTGTGGAGAACAGCATACGGGAATACGGCTTCCGGCCACCAGCCTCCGGCTTCCAGCCCATGCACCGTGACGCCCAGCTTTCTGTGCTTCAAAAAGAATGCCGATGGCGATCTTTAGCGCGAGAGCGGGGTTGCATCTGGCCAGGAGCTAGAGGCTGAAAGCTGGCGGCTAGTCGTTCTTCTCCGCCCGGCTGTACTCTTATAGACGTGAAAACCCCCCTGAAGGAAATCAGCCTTCGCCGCCCCGCCGCAGTCGTCGCGCTGGACTTTGCGCCGATTGTGTTGCTGTTCGCGAGCCTGCTGCAAGGCCAAAGCGCACCTGGTTCCTCCGCTCCCGTTCCCGCCCCTCCCGTTTCTGCTGCTCCGCCCCCGTCAAGCGGAGGATTCTTTCCGCTCAGCCAGGTTCACCGCGGCCTGACCGCGACCGCATGGACGGTGTTTCAGGGCGACCGGCCCGAGCCCATGAATGTGGAGATCCTGGGTGTGCTGCGTGGCGCACGCGGTCCCGGACAGGACATGATCCTGGCCCAGCTCAAGGGCGCAAAACCGGAATACACCGGCGTAGTGGCGGGCATGAGCGGCAGCCCGGTGTATATCGGCAACAAGCTGCTGGGCTCGCTCTCTTACCGCATTGGCCAGTTCAGCAAAGACCCCATCGCCGGAATCACGCCTATCGAACAGATGCTGCAGGTGCGCGATCTGCCCATCGACGGCGCGCAAACAATTTCAGCCGACGGGAGCGCAACTCTTTCTCCGCCGATGCCGCCAAGTGCCGACGGAAAACAATCGGGCCTCGCCGCCAGCCCATCGTCCGGCGGCATGAGCTTTCAAGCCATGGAGACGCCTTTGGTGATGAGCGGATTCCGGCCCGAAGCCATTCGCATGTGGCAACAGCAGATGGCCGGCACCGGCCTGGAAATGATTGCGGCCGGCGGCATGTCCGGCTCGTCTCAACCCAATCCTTCCGATGAGCCCTCAGCCGCGGCATGGGCCACGGTGGTGCCGGGATCCGCAGTGAGCGCGCAACTGGTGCGCGGCGACCTCGAGATTGCGGCCACCTGCACCGTCACCTACATGGATCCCAAACAACTGCTGGCCTGCGGGCATCCCATCCTGCAGGCCGGCCCGGTTTCCCTGCCCATGACCACCGCCGAAGTGGTGGCCACGCTGGCCTCGCCGTTGAATGCCTTCAAGATCATCAACACTGGAGAGTTGATCGGCGCCTTTACCGAAGATCGCGACTCCGCCATTCGCGGAGTTCTCGGCGCCAGGCCGCGCATGATCCCGGTGCATATTACCGTTCACGATCCCGGCCATGAACGGAAGGTCAACATCGAGATTCTCGATCTGCCGTCGCTCACTCCGCAGGCAGTAATCGTGACGCTGTATCAAGCGCTGCTGCAGGCCAACGACAGCAGCTTTGAAAACAGCTACCACCTCACCGGCAGCATTCTGCTGGACGGGTACTCGCCGTCCCCCATCGACCTGTGGGCCTCCAGCGGAGATCAGCCGCCGGCGGCGATGGCCATCGCATTCCAGGCCGGGGAGCGTTTCACGCGGCTCTATTCCAACGGCGCGCGCGAGGGGTCCGTGCGCGGAATCGAATTGCACGCGGAAGCCGTTCCACATCGTGTGCAGGTGGATCTGGAAACAGCGCGCCTGGTTTCAAACGATATCGTTCATGCCGGCGATACGGTGATGGTCGAAGCCACCATTCGTCCCTGGCAGCAGCCGGCGCGGAATGTGCGCATCCCGGTGACGCTGCCCGCGAGGCTGGGCGCGGGAACACTGCGCCTGCTGATCTCCGATTCCGGCACGCTCGATCGCACCCTGGACCAGCCCCGCTTTTCGGGACACCCGGCCGACATGAATACAGTGCTTGAGGAAGCCAGACAGCAGCATGCAGCCGATCGCGTCTATGTGAGCCTGCTGGTGCCTGAATCCCAGGCAGGCATGGAGGGCCAGACACTGACCAGCATGCCGCTCTCCATGGCTAATGCGCTGGAACCCGTGCGAACGACGCAGGACGTGGCCCTGAACGGAGAGTCGCCGGAATTGGCGGCCCAGGCGCCTGCCGGCGGGGTGCTGAGCGGATTCCAGGTTCTGAATCTGCGCATAGAACCCGGCGGCGGTTTAAACTAGGATGGACGTAGAGAATCCTCCGCCAATATCCGGCCGGCTTTCTTTGAACGCGCCTGCCTTCATGCCACTCCAATAAGGAATCCGGAACAACCATGGCCCAGATTAAAGGACTCGCAGCTCACGCGGCAGGAGCGGAACTGTTGCCGTTTCATTACGACCCCGGCCCATTGGGTCCGCAGGAAGTTGAGATCGCCATCACCCACTGCGGCATCTGCCACAGCGATCTTCACCTGATTTCGAACGACTGGGGCATCAGCCAGTATCCCTTCATCCCCGGCCACGAAGTGATCGGCACGGTTGCCGCCCTAGGCGACCGTGTGCATTCGCTGGCCGTGGGCCTGCGCGTGGGCCTGGGCTGGCAATCGAATTCCTGCGGAGAATGCGAGTGGTGCATGCGCGGCATGGAGAATCTTTGCCTGTCTGCGGAGAGCACCTGCGTGCATCGCAACGGAGGCTACGCGGATTCTGTGCGCGCCAATGCCCGCTTTGTGATTCCCATCCCCGAGGCGCTCGAAAGCGAGCACGCGGCGCCGCTGCTGTGTGCCGGCATCACGGTTTATAACCCTTTGCGTACGCATGGCGTGAACCCCTCGTCGCGGGTTGGCGTCATCGGTATCGGCGGCCTGGGGCATATCGCCATCCAGTTCGCGCGGGTGTTCGGCGCGGAGGTAACGGCCTTTTCCACCTCGGCCGCCAAGGAAGAAGAGGCTCGCGCGCTGGGCGCGCACCGATTTGTCAACAGCCGGGAATCCAAGGCATTGAAGGAAGTGGCCGGGGCGCTGGATTTTATTTTGAGCACCGTCAATGCCGACCAGGATTGGGGAACTTACATTCAGGCGCTGCGGCCCACCGGGACTCTGTGCTTTGTGGGCGTGCCCCCTTCGCCCGTCTCCGTGCAGGCTTTTCCGCTTATCTCCGGGCTGCGCTCGATCAGCGGCAACCCTACCGGCAGCCCATATCGGCTCCGCGAGATGCTGGACGTGGCCGCCCGCCACGGGGTGAAAGCGCAGACCGAGTCGTTTCCCATGGCCAAGGCCAACGAGGCCATCGAGAAGGTAAAGAAGAACAAGGTCCGCTACCGCGCCGTACTGGCCAATTAACGTCAAGAATATACTTGCCAAATCACAGCGATGGAGCGGGTCGCTTTGAAACTGTACGGGCTTCAGCCCGTACGTTTAAGCCCGACGATTTGAGTTGGCCTTAGCCCCTGAGACAGGGATTGAATTCAAACAGACCCTCTATGCAGCGATGCCGAGAACGATCAAGATTGACCATCTGTGGTAGTAGTCCAACACTAAAATTATGTAGAGATAAGCGCTTCTGAACGCAACGGGAGCCGGATGGGAGACGAGCCATGCCCAAATCGACGCGCCAGATTTTCCCCCATAGGCGCAACTGCGATGGTTCCATCGACTCTATTTGTGCGCGGTGTTTCAGGACCGTTGCGACCAAAGTCACAGAGGCGGAGCTCAAAGGTGCAGAAGACGACCACACCTGCGCCGGCTTCAATCTAGGCCGCATATTTCATCCAGGCGATCGCCAGCGGTGGATGACGTTCGATCGGCAGGCAAAATCGTGTAAATCTTAGGCAATCGCTTTTCGAAACCGCGCGTGTCACGGTTTCTTTGCAAACTTCTTGCCGCCGTGCGCCGCCTGCTGCCGGCCTTTACGCCGCTGCATCCTTCCCGGCAGGAACCAGGATCAGTTGACCCTAAGACCCTGTTGCCGCCGGGGCAGTCTTGCGGACGCTGCCTGAGGGCTGTATCTTGGGCGATCTCAGAGTTTCCGAAACCCGCGACAGAAGGTCGGTGGGGTGTACCGGCTTGCTGAGCAATGCGAAGTGATGCCCGGCCTGGTTGGCTGAAGCCAGCAAATCGGACGTGGACGCCTGTCCGGAAAACAGCAGAATCTTGCAGTCCGGAAAGACGCGCTTGATGGTAATCGCAAGCTCGATCCCGCTCATTCCCGGCAACACAACGTCGGTGATGAGCATCTCCGGTGGCATCAACAGCGCCGTTTCCAGAGCGGACTGTCCATCGTAGGCCGGCATCGCCGCATAGCCGCTGCGAGTTAGGATTTCAGAGAGCGTGTCGGCGATGGCGGATTCATCGTCGACCACCAGAACCACCGGCCGGTAGGAGTTGCCATCGATCGGCGGTACAGACTGAGGGACGTCCTTGATGGATATGGTGGGGAAATTGGACCTTGGAGACATAGTGAATTTTAACCTCTATTTGCGAACGTAGCAGCCTTTTTTTGATACGGGGAAACTCTTTGAGATAGGCAACAAATCTTTACTATGGCTGGATTTCAGGCAGGATATCGGGGCTGCACGAGTGGGCAGTTTTTCCACAGCAACTGGCAGGTTCTCTTTCGGTTTACTAGTCGTACAGAGATAATGGGCAATATTGGCCACATCTTTAATTTTTCGACTTGCAAATTCTTCGGCACATTAGTACTCTGTGGCTCTAAGGATAGGTCTACGGCTGTTTAAGCATACGTTAAAGCCGAATTCCTGAGCTTGGGGACTGCGAGCAACGAAACGGAAAGTTGCCGCATTTGGCAGAAAGGACAGAAGATCATGGCGACAAATTCGGACACAAAATTTTCCCCTTCAAGATTTCAATCCATTTCTCAGCTCAACGTTCCCAAGGGCCGCGATGGAAAACACAAGCAGATTGTCACGCAACTTCTTAGCGATATCGATCAGTTGCAGATGGGATCGGCGCTGAAGGTTCCACTTTCTGCCTTGCCGGACACCAAGGAGAACATCCGCTCCGCGCTCAATCGCGCCACCCGCCAAAAGGGCCTCGAGGTGGCCACCTCCAGCGACGACGATCATCTTTATATCTGGAAGGTTGAGCCGGAATCCTGACCCGAACCTTGAAAAGGATCACCGCTGACCCTGCTGCGGCGCTTCCCACTTCCTGTACGACAATGGATCATGACCTCCGTGCGCATCGACAAGTGGCTGTGGGCCGCGCGCTTCTTCAAGACACGCGCACTGGCTTCAAGAGCCTGCGATCTGGGCAGGATCCAGTTAAGAGGAATGGAAGCCAAGCCGGCGCGTGAGGTTCGCGTGGGCGACTTGTTGCAGGTGAAGAACGAGGGCGGAGAATTCCACGTTGAGGTGCTGCTGCTGAGCGAGATGCGCGGACCGGCGGCGGTGGCGCAGACCCTCTACCGCGAGACCGAAGCGAGCAAAGCAGCGCGAGTGAAGTTGGCCGCCGAACGAAAGGCGATGCAGGAATTTGCTCCGCTGCCGGAACACCGGCCCTCGAAGCGCGACCGGCGAAGGATTATTCAATTTCGGCGAGAACGATAGTAAAGATAGAAGCGATCGAGCAAAAAAGAAGCGCTGGGAAGATAGATACAGAGCTGCAATCCCCTCATGCGCACCGGCAGGCCCGCAGACTTTAGTAGACTCAACGACAGTATGTTTGTTTCCACCCGCACACACTTCTTCTTGCGCTACAACCGGAGTTTGCTCGCGCTCGCGGCCTTTCTGCTCGGCGCTGCTTTGCACCCGGCAATAGCCCAGCAGACTCGCCTGTGGACGCAATCAAGGATCGATGAATTTGAGAAAGGGACGCCGCAAGGGGTCGCGATCACCAGCGACGGCCGTCTGCGCGAAGGGCCCGCGTTGACTGAGGTAGCCACGACTCCCTCGACATTTGTGTGGTCGGTTGCTGCGGACAAGGCCGGCACAACCTACCTGGGAACTGCCTCACCGGCCGCGGTGCTGCGCATTGGCAAGGACGGCAAGGCATTCACCCTTTTCGAAACCAAAGACCTGAGCGTGCAGGTGGTGCGTCTGACGCCGGACGACAAGTATGTTTACGCGGCAACTGTGCCCAGCGGGAAAATCTATCGGCTGCCGGCTGACTCCAGCACCAAACTCGACGAAAGCAGTGCACCTGTAGTCTTCGATGCCGGACAAATCGGCACGGGTAAAACGCATGCTGGCGAACCGAAGCCGGGCGACGCCAAGTCCCCAGAACAATCGAATTCGCACTATATCTGGGATCTAACTTTCGACGCCGCCGGACGGCTTTACATTGCCACTGGCGGTCCCGGAGCGGTGTACCGTGTGGATCCCGCCAAACCGGGCGGCAAACCGGAGCTTTTCTTCAAGAACGACGAAGAGCACATTCGCTGCCTGGCGTGGGACGCGAAGGGCAACCTGATAGCCGGTTCGGACGGATCGGGCCTGGTGTACCGGATCAACCCGCAGGGAAAAGGCTACGTTCTTTTCGAGGCTCCCAAGCGCGAAATCACGGCGGTTGCCGTGGGCGCGAATGGGACCATCTACGCAGCCAGCGTGGGCGACAAGAGCCACAATCCGCTGCCTCCGCTCCCCGTGCAGGGAGTTGGCTCGGTCACCATCACCATTGTCCAGCCCGGATCGCTGCAGGCGGCCAACGCCAGCACTGCGCTGCCCGAGGGAACCGAGATTTACGCAATCGACGCTGCACTCGAAAGTCCCGCTCAGGCGCCGCGCAAGCTGTGGGCCGGCAAGGACGAAATTGTCTACGCCCTGACCGCGCGCCCTGACGGGTTGCTGGCGATCAGCGGAAACCAGGGGCGAGTCTTCCGCATCGCGGACAACGGCGCCTACGCCGACGTGGCCCATCTGGATGCGCAGCAGGGCTTGAGCCTGGCTGTCGCGGAGATCGGCGTCTTGATCGGCAGCGGCAATACCGGAAAGCTCTTCCGCTTCGGAGCAGCCGCTGAACAACACGAGTACGCGAGCGACGTGATGGATGCGGGCGCGCTGGCTCGCTTTGGTCGCGTCGAAGTTGAACCCGGCTCGACCGGCTATACGCTCTTGACCCGCACCGGCAACGTCGAACAGCCGGTGCGCGGCTGGTCTGACTGGCAGCCCCTTGCCGACGGCGTCGTAGCGTCGCCGGCCGGGCGCTTCCTGCAATGGAAAGCCGTGCTGAGCGCTAGCGGAACCGTGGGCAGCGTCGGCGTGAATTACCTGCCCGTGAATGCGGCTCCGGTAGTGGACGACATGGTAGTCGTCCCCGGAGCGCGCGTGAATCCTCAGACCCTGGCACAGAACCAACCTGGCAACCAGTCGGCCATGAGCATTGCATTTCCCTCGACGAACCAGAGCGGCGCAGTCAGCTTTGATGCTGGCGCCGCAAGCGCAGCCTTGCCGGCCGTCAAAGACCGCACCGCGATCACCGTGCGCTGGTCCGCCCACGACGACAACGGCGACGACCTGATTTATTCTCTCTATCTGCGCGGCGACGGCGAAACCGTGTGGAGACTGCTGAAGGATGGCATCACCGACAAGGCATACAGCTTTGACGCGACGCTGATTCCCGATGGCGGCTATCAGATCAAGGTGGTCGCTTCCGACGCGCCCTCGCACACCCCCGCCGACGCGCTCACCGGCACCAGAGTGAGTGAGCGGTTCGAGGTGGACACCACTCCGCCGGTGATCAGCGGTCTGCAGGCGGTTGAAGCGGAGGCCGATTGCGCGCACGCGCCCTGCGCAAAGTCGGTTCTGCTAACCTTTGACGCCGAAGACGCAGTCTCGCCCATCGCTCACGCGGAATACTCGCTCGATGCCGGCCCCTGGCAGTTCATCGCGCCGGTGGGCGGCTTGTCCGATTCCCGGCGCGAACACTATACGATTTCCATTCCCGCGTCTGCGCTTGCAGGCAAAGGCAGCGAACATTTGATCACCGTCCGGGCTTACGACCGCTACGACAACGTCGGCGTTGCCAAGACAGTATTCAAGAGCGCAGTGAAGTAGGCTCGATGCGATTCGAACTTTTTCTTGCGGCGCGTTACCTCAAAGCCAAACGGCGGCAGGCCGTGGTGGGCGTGGTCACCACCATCTCCATCGCCGGAGTGGCCGCGGGAGTGGCCGCGCTGGTGATCGCGCTGGCCATCACCAACGGGATGAAACGCGACCTGCAGGACCGGCTGCTGGGCAGCAGCGCACATGTGCAGTTGATGCGCGTGAAGGCCGACGGCATCCGCGATTGGCGGCCATTGCTCGACCGGGTGCGCCGCTTGCCGCACGTTACGGCCGCCGCGCCCGGAATCTACGAGCAGGTCATGGTCTCGCGCGGACCTAGGGCTGGATTTGCGCTGGTGAGCGGCATCATTCCCTCTGAGGAACGGACCGTTAGCAACCTGCTCGATACAATCACTGCTGGGTCGGCGAAAGATCTCGATCCCGTAGCCCCAGACAAGAAGCTCGACAGCAATCCGTCTGACGCGCCTTACCCGCCTATATTGTTGGGCAAGGATCTCGCCGAGCAGATTGGCGCCGAGGTGGGCGACAGCGTGCTGGTCACGAGCCCTCAGGGCAAGTTGTCGCCGATTGGCCTGATGCCCAGGTACCAAACGTTTAAGGTAGTCGGGATCTTCCACTCCGGCTTTTACCAGTACGACGTGGCCTGGGGTTTCATGCGCCTGGCCGACGCGCAGCAACTTTTCAGCGAACCCGACCTGCTCTCGGTCATCAGCTTCAAGGTGGACAATCTGGACCGCGCTCCAGTGATTGCCCAGTCCATCGAGCAGGCCGCCGGCAAAGGCTTCATGACCACCAACTGGATGGAGCAGAATCGCGAGCTCTTCCGCGCGCTCAAGGAAGAACAGGTAGTCACTTTCATCGTGATTACGCTCATCGTG
>PMOF01000007.1 GCA_003162495.1 Acidobacteriaceae bacterium | reverse complement strand
TCATCCAGGGTAAAGAGCTGAAAATCGGCGGCTGCTTGGTTCAGCCACGCCATCCGCTCGGCCGTGGTGCGCCATGTCCCAGCCGGCACAACCACCTTGAGCCCGCCAAAATGCCTGCGCCCCTCGCCCTTTTGCCTGCAGTGGTCCAGCCACAGAATGCCCAGCGTCAAAATGCCGTCCACGGTGGCCGCGGATTCCGCTTCGCCCACCCCAATCACTGCGTCCGCGGCGGCGCCGCGCAGCAACCGCCCGCGCACGTAGGCCGGCCCAAAGCTGTGCTCCAGGTCCATCGCCGACCGCAGTCCGTCCACCTTGGAGCCGATAAAATTCCGCGTCAGCGCGCGCTCCAGGAGCCGCTGGTAGCTTCTCCGCGCCGCGTCGCGGGCCGTGGGCGTGCGGCGGTCGCTGGTGGGCACCAGTTCCAGCGCCTGCGGTTTGGCTGCGCCCATGCGGCGGGTCATCACGCGCAGGCACTGCGCGCGCTCCTGCACCTCCACTACGGTGCGCATCAGGTTGCGTTCCTCGCTCCAGAACTGCAGCAGGCAGCGGCCATGCGACTCGGTCACCGAATACCGCGCCGTGCGCATGTCAAACAGAACGCGGCCATCCTCCAGCAATGCCGCCGCCGGGTGGTCCGCCAGGTACTCTTCGATCGTGTGCGCCAGCCGCTCCGCTTGGGCAGGCTCCGCTGCGGCGGCCATACGCGCCCCTACCAGTCCTGGCGCGCGCGCAGGCTGGTGATGTGCGCCGTATGATGGCGCGAATGCCAGGCATAGAGCGCCAGCCCGGTGGCCAGAGTCTGTGGGCCGTTTGCGGGGTGGTTATAGCCTTTCTCGAAATCTGCGTCCGAGAGGGATTCCAGCACCGCCACCCAACGACCATGCAGCGCCTCGATCAGGGTGAGCGATCCATCGATGGGCAAGGTCCGGCTATCGGCCAGATTGGCCCAGGCGGCTTCGTCGTAAGGCTTGATGGTGGGCCAATCCTCGGTAAGCGCCAGCTTGAAGCGGACGTAGGAATTGGCGTGACTGTCGGCCACATGGTGCACCACCTGGCGCACCGTCCAGCCGCCATCCCGATAAGGAGTGTCGAGTTGAGAATCGTCGAGGCCGCTCACCGCCGAGCGCAGCAGCGCCGGAAGCTGGCGCAGCGTTTCAATGTGTGCGGAGCGGGTGCCGGGCGCGCTGCTCGCCGGCGGGCGGAAGCGGCCAATCGGGTAGCGGGGGTCGTCCAGATCTGTCATGGAACAGACCATACCACTTTTGATTGCCTGGGACTTCGAGATGGTTGCGAAATCGAAGAGCAGGCCCTGGTCCATCCCCTGGCGGTGATGGAGCCCTGAGGCTGGAATCCGCTTTTAGACGTGCGGGTGGCGGTGGTGGTGGTGAGAGGAACGGTGATGGTGAGCCACGGATGCGAACATCGGGCTGGCAAACACCATCAAAAACAGGGCAGCCAAAACAATCTTTTTCATGGCCTGAATGTAGCACGAATTCGGCGTCAGCGACAGTACCCAAAAGTCCTAGTATCAAATTAGGAAATAGCTTCGAACCCCGGCGCTCAACCTTCACTCCTAAAGGCGTAAACTAGTAACACGATGAGCAAATCCCTCACTTCCCCAGCCACCGGTCATAAACGCTATTTTTTTGAGAAATTTGGCATCACCGAGCGCCTGCTCGAGCGCTGCCTGGGCGAGGCCCTGGCGGCGGGGGGCGACTACGCCGACCTTTACTTCGAGTCGGTTACCGCCACCGCGCTTGGCGTCGACGAGCAGATCGTCAAATCCGCCAGCCAGGGCACCAGCGCCGGTTGCGGCATTCGCGTGCTCAGCGGCGAGCGCACCGGCTATGCGTACACTGACAATCTGAGCCCCGACCGCCTGCTCCACGCCGCCCGCACCGCCGCGCTCATCGCCTCCGGACCGGCCAAGCAAACGGTGCAGGGATTTACCGAAGCGCCCAACGCCGACCTCTATCCCGTTCCCCTCGGCGGATTCGATCTCGACCTGGCCGCACGGCTCGAATTGATCCTGCGCGCCGATCGCGCCGCGCGCGCCTTCGATCCCCGCATCGTCCAGGTGCGTGCCAGCTATTCTGAGGAGCTGCGCCGCATCCTCATCGCCGCTTCTGACGGCGCCTTCGCCAGCGACACCCAGCCCCTCAGCCGCCTCAACGTCTTCGTGATCGCCAAGGAAGATGCAAACACCACCAAAGGCTCGGCGGGCTGCGGCGGGCGCGCGGGCCTCGACCAGTTTGTCAATTCCAAGAGCCCTGAAAATCTGGCTCGCGAAGCCGCTCGCGGTGCCATTCTCCAGCTCGGCGCAGTGCCCGCCCCCGCCGGCGAGATGGAAGTCGTCCTCGGCCCCGGTTGGCCCGGCATTTTGCTCCATGAAGCGGTGGGCCACGGTCTCGAGGCCGACTTCAACCGCAAAAAGACTTCAGCCTTCGCCGGCCTCATCGGCCAGCAGGTGGCCAGCCCCAAAGTCACCGTGGTCGACAACGGGACCATGGCTGGCCGCCGCGGTTCGCTCAACGTCGACGACGAAGGCTCGGCTACGCAGGAGACCACGCT
>PMOF01000306.1 GCA_003162495.1 Acidobacteriaceae bacterium | reverse complement strand
GGCCCCAGCGCCACCGCGGACATTGAAATGACACGCATCAAAGGCGTCCACGGACCTCGCTTCCTGCACGTAATTCTGGCCCGCGATGAGTCTTGATTTGAGCAGGAAACGCCTCGCAACAAGAAGGAGGAATCACCGATGACTCATTCCGAATCCGCACTTTTTGACCCGGCCGTTCAGGCTCTCGACGCATTCCAGATCGAGATTCCCTCCTGGGGATTCGCCAACACCGGCACCCGCTTCGGCAAATTCGTTCAGCCCGCTGCAGCTTCCACCATCGAAGAAAAATTCGCCGACGCCGCCGAGGTCAACCGCCTCACCGGCGTCACACCCTCACTGGCTTTGCATGTTCTCTGGGACCTGCCCAACGGCATCGCCGACGTCCCCAAAATCAAGGCGCTCGAACGCCGCCACGGCATCCGCGCAGGCTCCATCAATCCCAACCTTTTTCAGGACCAGCAATACAAGTTCGGCTCACTCTGCAATCCCACGCAGGAGATTCGCAAACTGGCCTTATGTCATGTCCTGGACTCGATCGAGATTGCCCGGCAGCTTGGCTCACGCGATGTTTCGCTCTGGCTCGCTGACGGCTCCAACTACCCCGGCACGCAAAGCATCCGCAAGCGCATCGTGTGGCTCGAAGACGCCCTGGGCGTGGCTCATGCACACCTCGCCCCCAACCAGCGCCTGCTCATTGAATACAAGCCTTTCGAGCCCGCTTTCTATCACACCGATATCGCCGACTGGGGCATGTCCTCTCACCTCGCCCTCCTGGCCGGCCCGCAAGCCCGCGTCCTGGTCGATACCGGCCACCACTATGCCTCGCAAAACATTGAGCAGATCGTCGCCTGGCTCCTCCACACCGGACTGCTTGGCGGCTTTCACTTCAACGACCGCCGTTACGCCGACGACGACCTCACCCTCGGCTCCATTGACCCTTACCAGATCTTCCGCATCTTCCATGAATTGCATGCCACCCCGTCCGAAAGTCTGGCCCCCGCGGGGGTGGCCTTCATGATCGACCAGAGCCACAACCTGAAAGGAAAAATCGAAGCCACTGTGCAGACCGTCGTCACTGCCCAGGAGCTCTGGCTCAAGGCAGCGCTCGTCGATCGCAAGCAGCTAGCCGCTCATCAGCAATCCTGCGACCTAGTGGCCGCCGAAGAGCTTTTCCGCGGCGCATTTTGGACCGATGTCCGCCCCCTCGCCGCCCAATGGCGCACCACCCGCGGCCTGCCCGCCGACCCGCTGGCAGCCCTGCGCACCGGCGGCTACGTCGACCGCATCACCAGCGAGCGCGCCCAACGTCAAGCCAGAGTGAACAGTTACGCCTGAAAAACTGAACCGCCATGGGCATGCATCGCAACCAGAAAATTTTCATCCCGCTCAAAGCCGCCAAAAGGAAGACCCAAAAGGAAAACAAGGAGACCAAAGTTTGCCCCGCACAAAAATCAAGCGGCTCTATTTGATTCCCATCCTCTCCAAGGGCCTCGACATCCTGGAGTTGCTTGAGAGCAGCAACGCGCCTCTGTCACTCGAAGAGATTTACCAGAGGACCGAAATCTCCAAGACCAGCGTCTACCGCATTCTCAAAACCCTCGTCCACCGCGGCTACGTGGCCCATGCACAGAACGGACAGTACCGCCTCGTTTCGCGTCCGCGCCGCCTGCGCTTCGGCTTCGCCGCCCAAAGTGCGGAGATGCCTTTCTCGGTTGCCGTGGCCCACAGCATCACCGCCGCAGCCGCTGCAGCCGGCGTTGAACTGCTCATCCTCGATAACCGCTACGACCCTGACGTGGCCATCAAAAACGCCGAAGAGTTTGTCGCCCAACGCGTCGATCTTGTCCTCGAGTTCCAGGTCGAAGCGCGCGCCGCGCCGCGCGTGGCGCATATCTTCAAGACCGCCGACATTCCTCTCATCGCCATTGACGTGCCTCACCCCAACGCCACTTACTTCGGCGTCGATAACTTCGAGGTCGGCCTGGAAGCCGGCGCCCTGCTCGCCCAACACGCCCTGCGCAAGTGGAAGAGCCGCGTCGATTGCGTACTCGGCGTCGGTTTCGACGAGGCCGGAAGCTTCGTCCAAAGCCGCATCGCCGGCGCCTTCCAGGCCATACGCGCCCAGCTCCCCAATCTCCCCGCAGACCGCTTCATCCAACTCGACGGCCGCGGCATGCGCCAACCCAGCCGGCAAGCTGTCGCCGACTTTCTCCGCGGCCGCCGCAGGAGCGAGCGCATCCTGGTCGCCGCCGCCACCGATTCCAGTGCCCTCGGAGTGCTCGACGCCGCCCGCGGAGCCGGGCGCGAGCACGACTTCGCCATCGTCGGCCAGGACTGCATCCCCGAAGCCCTCGAAGAAATGCGCACCGGCAAAAGCGCCCTCATCGGATCCATCTCCCACCAGGCGGAAGCCTACGGCCCGCGCCTCATCCACCTTGGCATTGCCCTGCTTCGCGGCAACATCGTCCCCCCCTACAACTATGTCCGCCACAAACCCGTCACCCCTGAAACCCTGACCGCCTTGCACCAAAACTAGCTTCCCATAAACGTTGTAGCCTAATGTTCTTGGCGAGCCCTCCCCAACCCCCGTAAAATGGGTTCTATGACCGCAACAACCCCCGCCACCGCCGCACTCAAGTTTCTTGAAGACCGTTGGGACCCCGCCGTCGCCGCTTCCCTCGACGAGCCCGAGCTTCTTCGCTACCGCTCCAACCTGCTCGGCTCCGACCTGCGCATCACTAACTTCGCCGGCGGCAACACCAGTTCCAAAGTCACTGAGCTCGACCCACTCACCGGCCAGCCCGTTGAAGTCCTCTGGGTTAAAGGCTCAGGCGGGGATCTCGGCAGCATCAAGCGCGCCGGCTTCGCCACCCTCTACCAGCAGAAACTCCTTGGCCTCGAACGCAAATACAAAGGCGTCGAAACCGAAGACGAAATGGTGCCGATGTTTGGCCTCTGCGCCTTCCGCAACAATCCGGTAGCCGCCTCCATCGACACTCCGCTGCACGGCTTTCTTCCCTTTCCGCACGTCGATCACCTCCACCCGGACTGGGGCATCGCCCTGGCCGCGTCCGCCAACGGCAAAACCAAAATGGACGAATTCAATCGCGAATTCAACCATTTCCTCGTGTGGCTCCCCTGGCAGCGCCCCGGCTTTGAGCTGGGACTCATGATGCGACGCGCCATCCAGGAAAACCCCAGCTGCGACGGCATCGTCCTTGGAGGCCACGGCCTCTTCACCTGGGGACAGACCCAGCGCGAATGCTACCTCAACACCCTCACCGTCATTGACCAGATCGGCCAGTTCATCGCCCTCCATGGCATCGCCAAGGGTCCCACCCGTTTCGGCGGAGAGGCCATTCCCGCCCGCGAAGACCGCCGCAACCTAGCCGTTCAAATCGCGCCCTATCTGCGCGGCCGCGTCAGCACCGTGAATCCCTGGATTGCGAGTTTCACCGACGCACCCGACGTGCTCCAGTTCGTCAACTCCGCTCACGCCAAGGAGCTCTCTTACCTCGGCACCAGTTGCCCCGACCATTTCATTCGCACCAAGATTCGTCCCCTCTTTATCCCCTGGCCCGACAGCGCCGACCTGCTCGCGCTCAAGGAACAAATCGACCGCTCGCTGAACGAATATCGTGACCAATACCGCGACTACTACCACTCCTTCGCCACGCCCGATTCACCCGCCCTCCGTGACGCCAGCCCCACCGTTGTCCTTATTCAGGGCCTGGGAATGTTCAGCTTTGGAAAAAACAAAACCGAAGCTCGCATCGTCGGCGAGTTTTATTCGAACGCCATTCATGTCATGGAGGGCGCAACCCTCTTGGCCGGAGGGAAAAAGAGCGCAAAACTTCCTCAATGCGGACCGGCCAATGACCCAGCCACTTTCAAAGCCTTCAGCAACTACGTCGCTCTGCCTGCCATTGAAGCTTTCCGTATTGAATACTGGGCCATGGAAGAGGCGAAAATCCGCCGCCAGCCTCCCGAAAAAGAACTCAGCCGCCGTATTGCTCTGGTCATCGGCGGCGGCAGCGGCATTGGCCGCGAAGTGGCGCTGCTCGCCGCCTCGCGCGGCGCTCACGTCGTGATAGCAGACCGCGATGAGCCGGCCGCGGCCCGCGTTGCTGACGAGCTCGAAGCCGTCACTTCCAAAGAGTTCGTCGTCACCACTCTGGTCGACATCCGCAACCGCGCGTCCATCGTTGACGCGATGAACGCCACCGTCGCTGTCTTCGGCGGCGTCGACATCGTCGTCAACACCGCCGCTCTCTTCCCATCCTCTCCCGACGGCACCGTTGCCGACGCCCAATGGGCCACCACGCTCGATGTCAACGTCACCGCCAACTACCTGCTCGCAGATGAAGCCGCCAAGCTCTTTGCCGAGCAGGCTCTCGACGCCTCCATCGTCCTCACCAGCTCCGCCAACGCTGTCGTCCCCAAACGCGGCAGCGAAGCCTATGACGTCAGCAAGGCCGCGCTCTCCCACCTGATTCGCGAACTCGCCGTCGGCCTCGCCCCGCGTGTCCGCGTCAATGGCATCAGCCCCGCCACTGTCGTCAAAGGGTCCACCATGTTCCCGCGCGACCGCGTCCGCGCCTCACTCACCAAATACAACATCCCCTTTGACGACGCGCTCTCTGACGACGAGCTGCGCGCACTGCTCGCCGGTTTCTATGCCCAGCGCACCCTCACGCGTCAGCCCATCGATCCAGCCGACTGCGCCGAGGCCATCCTGTTCCTGGCCAGCCCTCGTTCCCGATGCACGACCGGCCACATTCTTCCCGTAGACGGCGGCCTCACTGAAGCATTTTCACGTTGAGGGATTTTCATCATTCTAAAATGCCGGGTGCCCCATCCTCGCCGCGTCTTTGTTTTTGCGGATAGGGTGGGGTCGCACAAAAGCCGGGTGCCACATCCTTCGCGCACTTTGCGAAGGGTGGGAAACCTCATCACCAACCCACGCTCCATTGATAGGCCGCCGCTTTGAAAGGGCACGACTTCAGTCGTGCCGATGAGCCGAATAAAATGAACGGGGTTTTAATCCCTGAGGAAATGCAATCTAAATTACCCGTCGGAGATCGACCCGTCGCCATGCAACAACCAGCCCGCATAGCCATCGACTTAGGCGCAGAAAGCTGCCGCGTCTCCCTGCTTCGCTGGCGCGATAACGCTCCCGGAATCGAAGTCATCCATCGCATTCCCAATGGCCCCATCCATCGCGGCGCTTCCCTTCAGTGGCCCCTTGGCGCACTCCTCGCCGGCCTCGAAGACGGCCTCCGCAAAGCTGCACTCGCCAGCACGGAACCCATCGCCTCCATCGCCGTCGACAGTTGGGGAGTTGATTATGTGCGCCTCAATCCCAACGGCGTCCCGCTCGGCGATCCCTTCTGCTATCGCGACGAACGCACCATCGCCACCAAGGCCGCTGCCGACGCGATCATTCCGCCTCTCGATCTGTACCAGCGCACCGGCGCGCTGCCCCTGCGCATTAACACCATGTATCAACTCATGGCCGATCCTTCCGCGGGCATCGACCCCCACGCGCCCTGGCTCACCATGCCGGAATACATCCTCTATTGGCTCGGCGGCCGTCGCGTTGCGGAATACTCCCATGCCACCCACACCGGCCTGGTCAATCTCGCCACCGGCGATTGGGATCGCGAACTATTCCGCCTGCTCGATCTCTCTCTCAATGCCGCTCCGCCCATCGTCCCTTCCGGCACCATCGTGGGCCAAATGCAAGGCCTGCTCGCCGCCCTCCCCGCATTCCGCGCAACCCAACTCATCGCCCCCGCCTGCCACGACACCGCCTCCGCCATCGCCGGCATTCCCACTCCGCTCGATTCCACCGTCTACATTTGCTCCGGCACCTGGTCGCTCGTCGGCACACTCACTTCCGAGCCCGTCACGACCGAGGAATCCTTCGACGCGCGCTACACCAATCTCGGCGCAGCTACAGGCGACCTTTGCTTTCACTCTCTCGTCAACGGCATGTGGTTGTTAAAGCAATGCATGGAAGCGTGGGCCGGCGAAGGCCGCACATGGGCGATCGAAGACCTCATCAATAAGGCCGCTGCATGCAGTGCTCCAGGCCTGCTCGACGTGGATGCCGACCCTCTTCTTCTCGATGGCAACATGCCCGCCCGCATCAACAGCGAACTAACTCGCCTAGGCCTTCAACCCATTCCAGACGTCGCCGGCAACGAGCCCATCTTCGCCCGCCTCATCTTCGAGAGCCTTGCCGCCCGCTACGCCTCGGCCCTGTTGAGCCTGGAACACATGCTCGGTCGCAAGCTTGAGCGCATCCACATTCTCGGCGGCGCCAGCCGCAACCGGCTCCTCACCCAACTCACCGAGCTGCGCACCGGCCTCCCCGTAGAAATCGGAGAGCCTGAAAGCTCCACCATCGGCAACTTCGCCGTCCAGTTAGCCGCTGCCGAAGCCAACGGCGCGCCGTTCACTCCCGGCTCCATCCGTGATTGGGCTAGACTTCTTTGCCAAACCTAAGTGGAAGCCGCCGAGCCTCTTGTCGGAAATTGAATTCCTGAAGCACCACGAGTCTTTCGAAGGTTGTCTGATGCATACTCATACATTCTGCATCATTATTTCTCACTTGCATACTTTTGAAGAAAAGATCATCATAATAACGACATGAACACCAATTCCCGCTTCTCCGCATCCACGAAAGCCGCCGCGCGCACCCGAAAGGTTGCAAACCCGCACCCGCAGGCGCCCACGTCCCGCAGAACTACAATCACCCTCTCTCCAGAATCGCAGCAGATCGTGGAAAGATTCAAGAGCGCGAGCGGGGCTTCCACCAGCGCGGCAATCGACCGAATCATTCAGCGTAGCGAACCCAAACCGTCCCGCCTCAAGGAGAGCGATATCGGCTTGCTGGTCCTCGACGTGCCCTTTCGCCAGGTCAAGGTTACCCTGGAGGATGTAAAGCGCGCAGAAGATGAGATGGATCGCGAGTATGTCGAAAAGTTTCTCCGGCCCAGCAAAAAACGCGGCCTCCAGAGAAGCCGGAACGGAAGACAGAAATGACGTTCTTGCTCGATGTAAATCTGTTGTTTGTTCTTCATCAGCCACTTCATCCGGAATACTCGATGGTGAACCGGTGGTTTCTGTCTGCGGGTCGCAAACCATTTTCCACTTGCCCGATTACCCAATCGGGAATGATGCGCCTGCTGCTCCAGGGAGTCGCGGGGTTAGACACTTTCGAAATGCCTGAGGCCCGCAATGCCTTACAGCGCCTGGTTCAATTGCCCAGCCACGTCTTCTGGCCCGACACCCCCGCCTATCTCAATGCCACCGAATCTCTTTTCGCGCGCATGCAGGGCCATCGCCAGGTAACCGATGCGTATTTGCTGGGCCTCGCCATTCATAACAAAGGTAAGCTGGCAACTCTCGACCGCGGAATCGGCCATCTGGCCGGCAAAGAGTTTGCAGCATCTGTCGAAGTTATTGAATAAAGCTCGCGCTCCGGCCAGTTCGGCTTACCCAACCGCCTGCACCGTTCCCTTGCCCACCAATTCTTCCACGCGCTCCACCCAGCCGCGATCCGCCGCCACGTTCATCCCCTCCGGCTCCAGAATCACCGCGTACTCGCCCTTTTTCTCCAGATGCAGCATCACCTTGCCCGGCCCCGGCGCACTGTCGGCCGCGCGCTTCAATCCAGCAAACATCTCTTCCGTAGCCCGTTCCAGACTGATGCGGATGCGCACCCCGCCGGGGAGTTTCACCTGCACTTCTTCGAGCGACACAATCGAGCTCACCGCGATCTTCGGCGCCGCATCCTCATCGCCCATCAACACTCCGCGCACCAGCACCGGCGCTTCCATCTTCAACTGCTCTTGCAGCCGCTCATAATCCCGTGAAAAACAGATCAGCTCGATCTTCCCGCTCGCGTCCTCGAGCGACGCCTGCGCATACTGCTTCTGGTCGCGCCGGCTCTTCTGCACCTTCAACCCAAGAATCATTCCCGCCACCAGGAGCTCGTCTGCAGGGTCCGCCTGCGTCCCCCAGCGCTTCTCCGGCGGCTTCCGCTCCAGCGCCTCCGCCGTCGAAATCACGCCCGTCAAATTCTTAAGCTTCTCCGAATACTTATCCAAAGGATGTCCGGAAACAAAAAATCCCAGCACCTCTTTTTCATTGGCCAGCCGCTCGCCTTCTTCCCAATCCGCCACGCGCGGCAGCTCATCCGCATCGCGCCCTGCCGCCGGCGCCTCATTGAACAATCCGAACAACCCATGTTGTCCCTGCGCCGCATCCTTCTGCGCCCGCGTCGCCCGCTCCATCGCCTTGTCCACAGCCTTCATCAGCTGTGCGCGGCCGCCCAGCGAATCCAGCGCCCCCGCCTTGATCAGCGATTGAATCACACGCGCGTTCATCAACCGCAAATCCACCTTCTCGCAAAATTCCCAGAAGCTTTTGAAGCGGCCACCCGCCTCCGCACGCGCCTTCATGATCGACTCAATCGCGTTCCCGCCCACGTTCTTCACCGCCGCCAATCCAAACCGGATCGCCTCGCCGCTGGGCGTGAACTGCGCGCCGGAAATCTGCACATCCGGCGGCTCCACGCTGATGCCCATCTCCTTGCACTCGCTGATGTACTTCACCACATTCTCCGGCTTCGATGTCTCTGAAGTCAGCAGCGCGGCCATGAATTCCATCGGATAATGCGTCTTCAAATAGGCCGTCTGATACGCCAGCAGCGCGTACGCCGCCGAGTGCGACTTGTTGAATCCATACCCGGCAAACTTCTCCATATGGTCGAAAATCTCGCCCGCAATCGCCTTCGGATGCCCCAGCGCAGCGGCCCCGCTCATGAACCGTTCCCGCTGCTGCGCCATCTCGTCCGCATTCTTCTTGCCCATCGCCCGCCGCAACAGATCCGCCTCGCCCAGCGAGTAGCTCGCCACCACATTGGCGATCTGCATCACCTGCTCCTGGTAGACAATCACGCCCAGCGTCTCTTTCAAAATCTGTTCGATCTCCGGCAGCATGTACTCCACCTTGCGCCGTCCCCATTTGCGATCGATGAAGTCGTCGATCATGCTCATCGGTCCGGGCCGGTAGAGAGCGTTTAACGCCGTCAAATCCTCTACCCTATCGGGCTTGTAGCGCCGCAGCACGTCACGCATCCCGCTGGACTCAAACTGAAACACTCCCGACGTCAGCGCCGTGTGAAACACCTTTTTATAAGTATCCGCGTCGTCCAGCGCGATGGTCTCAATGTCCAGCTTCTCCCCGCGGTTGGCCTCGATCAGCTTCAGGCAATCGTGAATCACCGTCAGCGTTGTCAGGCCCAGGAAGTCCATTTTCAGCAGGCCCATTTTTTCCACGGCCTTCATGTCGTAAGCGGTCACCACTTCGTCGTTCTTGGTCCGCGCCACCGGCACCAGTTCGGTGAGCGGCCGCGGCGCAATCACCACCGCCGACGCATGCACGCCGGCCCCGCGCACCAACCCCTCCAGCTTCTTCGCCGTATCGATCAGCTCGCGAATCACCGCGTCGTTGTCATAAACCTTCTTCAGCTCCGCAACCTCTTCCAGAGCCTTGTCGATCGTCATCCCGATGGTCGCCGGAATCAGCTTCGCGATTCGGTCCACATCGCCATAGGGCATGTCCAGTGCACGCCCGCAATCTTTGATCGACGCCTTGGCCGCCATGGTGTTGAACGTGATGATCTGCGCCACCTGTTCGCGTCCGTACTTCCGCGTCACGTAGTCGATCACCTCGCCGCGCCGGTTCATGCAGAAGTCCACGTCGATATCGGGCATCGACACCCGCTCCGGATTCAGGAACCGCTCAAACAGCAGCCCATTCTGCAGCGGATCGATGTTCGTGATCTCCATCGCATACGCCACCAGCGACCCCGCCGCCGATCCGCGGCCCGGTCCCACCGGAATCCCATGGTCCCGCGCGTACTTGATAAAGTCCCACACAATCAGGAAGTACCCCGCGTACTTCATCTGCTTGATGATCCCGATCTCAAATGCCAGCCGCGCCTTATACTCGTGCTGTTTCGCCCGCAGCGCGCCGCGCGCGTCCAGAATCCGAATCGCCGTATCCAGCCGCTTCTTGAATCCCTCGCGGCACACATGCTCAAAGTAGCTGTCGATCGTGTGACCCGCGGGCACCGCAAACTCCGGAAACGGATTGTCCACCGCATGCAACTTCAGATTGCACCGCTCCGCAATCTCCATCGTCCGCGCCACCACCGCCGGCGAATCCTTAAACAGCACGCCCATCTCGTCCGCGCTCTTCACAAAAAACTGGTCGCTGTCAAAGCGGAACCGTTCCTTGTCGTGCACCTTCGACCCCGTCTGCACGCACAACATCACGTCATGCGCATGCGAGTCTTCTCCGCACAGATAATGCGAATCGTTGGTCGCCACCAGTGGAATTTCTAGCTCCCGCTCCAGCCGGAACAGCGCCTCGTGAATCTTCTTCTCGTCCTCCAGCCCCTGGTCCTGAATCTCCAGAAAGAAATTCCCTTTCCCGAAGATGTCTTCATATTGCTGCGCCACGCTTCGCGCCTTTTCGTAGCGCCCCGCCACCAGTTCCTCGCACAGCTCCCCGCTCAGGCAACCTGAAAACCCAATCAGCCCCTGCGCATGTTCCGCCAGGTAG
>PMOF01000243.1:10683-11589 GCA_003162495.1 Acidobacteriaceae bacterium | reverse complement strand
TGATTACAGATGTAACTTCCCGCAAGATAGAATCGGCGTTCGACTTTGAGATCGGATTTTGCTTCGATTTCCTGCGCCAGAAGCTCGCCGAGAACCACCTGCTCCGTGAAGTTTTTTGCCCCGATCACCGGATGGTCGGGCCGAGGCGGAGAGCACGCAGTGAGCACGAGACATGCAGCAAGCGCAGAAACGATGAAGAAGCGGCGGATCATTTTGCAGGATCCAGGCGCGCTATGACCCTACGCCAGCGCTCGAGCAGGCCGAGTGCGGCGTCGGCTCCGAGCGCCAGCAACGCGGCGGGGATGGCTCCGGCAAGGACCAGGCGGTTGTCGACGGAAGCGACTCCGCGAAAGATCAGTTCGCCCAGTCCGCCCGCGCCCACGGCAGCCGCAATGGTCGCAATGCCCACGCACGTCACTGTCGCGGTTCTCAAGCCGGCGAGAATAAACGATGCCGACAGAGGCAGTTCGACTTTGAAGAGAAGCTGCCAATCGGTCAGGCCCAGGGCGTGCGCGACTTCGATGACCGAGGGATCGATGGAGCGGATTCCGGTGTAGGTGTTGCGCAGGATGGGCAGCAGCGCATAGGCGGTCAGCGCGACGATGGCGATGCGCGCGGCTCGGTCTCCCAGCCAGGGAAGCGGCAACAGAAATCCGAACATGGCGAGCGAGGGAATGGTCTGCAGAATGTTGGCGATAGCCAGCACGGGGTTGGCCCATCGCGGTTTGCGCGTGAGGGCGATACCCGCGGGAATGGCAATCGCAGAAGCGAACAGCATGGCTGCGCCGGTGAGCCAGAGATGCTCGAGGGTAAGCGTGGCAATTTCGCCGCCGTACTGCGAGAGGAAGCCGGCCGTCATTCGCGGGCCTCGCTGACAGGAGCTTCGCTGGCCGCGCAGCGCTCTCC
>PMOF01000243.1:10323-10640 GCA_003162495.1 Acidobacteriaceae bacterium | reverse complement strand
AGAGCCTCATCGAGATCGTGCGTGACCAGCAGGACGGTCTTCTTCAAACGGGCAAGCAGACCGCGGAGCATATCCTGCATTTCGGTGCGGGTCAGCGGATCGAGCGCGCCAAACGGCTCGTCCATGAGCAGGATCTTCGGCTCGGCGGCCAGTGCGCGGGCCAGGCCGACGCGCTGCCGCTGTCCGCCGGAGAGCTGATGCTGAAAGCGCGCTGCAAATGTAGCCGGCTCCAGGCCAACGGTCGAGAGCATCTCATGGCTGCGGTTCAGGCGTTCCGCTCGCGGCCGGCCTTCGGCCTCAAGCACCAGGCCCACGTT
>PMOF01000243.1:3137-10308 GCA_003162495.1 Acidobacteriaceae bacterium | reverse complement strand
ACCAGCACCTCGCCGCTTGTGGGCTCGACCATGCGGTTCACCGTGCGCAGCAGGGTCGTCTTTCCCGATCCGCTGCGGCCCAGGATTGCTGTGGTTGTTCCTTCTTCGAGCGCAAGGGAAATATGATCCAGCAGCAAACGGCCTTGCGGGGTGGCAAAGCAAAGATTCCGAAACTCGATGGCTGCGGTCATGGTGGTGGTCTTCTGTGCCTCATCAGTGTAAGGGCGGAGTCCCCGATGTAAAAGCTTTGGTGGATCGGCTCATTTGTCCCTGAGAGCCGCAGCCCGTAGAATCACATCTGGGCCGACGGCGACGCTGCCCGGAACGGCACCAGGTGTCGATGAGCGAACAGCAGACAGGGAACTCCAATCAAGGGCAGCCGGTTTCGCCGGCCTGGATCAGAATTGAGCGGGCGCGCCATCCCCAGCGGCCTTACCCCATGGAATTTATCGAGCGGGTGTTTACCGATTACAGCGAGATTCACGGGGATCGCGCCTTTGGCGACGACGAGGCAGTGGCATGCGGCATGGCGCGGCTGGGCACCGACGAGGTGCTGGTGATCGGCAATCGCAAAGGCGGCAGCACCAAAGAGCGTGTGCGGCGCAACTTCGGCATGCCGCATCCCGAGGGCTACCGCAAGGCGCTGCGCTGCATGAAGATTGCGGAAAAATTTGGGCGCCCCGTCATCAGCTTTATTGACCTGCCGGGCGCTTACCCCGGCCTGGGCGCCGAGGAGCGCGGCCAGGCAGAGGCGATTGCCAGAAACATTTTTGAAATGTCGCGGCTGCGCGTGCCCACCATCTCGGTGATTACCGGGGAAGGGGGCTCGGGCGGGGCGCTGGCGCTGGCTGTGTCGGATCGGGTGCTGATCCTTGAGAATGCGCTTTACTTTGTCATCACTCCGGAATCCTGCGCGGCCATTATGTGGCGCGATGCGTCGCACAAGCAGTTGGCGGCCGAGGCTATGCGCATCTCCGCGCCCGAGGTTGCGGCGCTGGGCTGCGTGGACGAAATCATTTCCGAGCCGCCGGGCGGTGCGCACAACGACCATGAAACAGGCGCCGGGCTGCTGGGCAATGCGCTTAAGAAGCATCTGGCCGAGCTGATGTCCACACCGTTGGATGCCCTGGTGGCCGCGCGGCAGCACAAGTTCCGCAACATCGCGCAGTTTTATACGGAAGGATAGTTTTGGTCGCGGGGTTGCGGGCGAAACGAATTGAAACCTTGGATGCTTGGATACGATTCCGCGATACGCCATGCGGGGTGGACGGAAGCCAACCCGTCCCTGGGAGACGCGCATGAGCGCGGCTGGGAACATGCCGGGAAATTTGTCGGGAAGTGCGTCCGGACGTACATCGGCGGCCGGGGGAAGCCGGTTTCGCGCCTACTCCAAGTTCGTTGCGGCCCTCCTGTATCTTTTTTTTGCGCGTGCATTGGCCGGGCGCGCAGCCGAGGGGCTGGCCAGCGACCAATGGGCTCCGCTGGTGGAGCAGGCCATGTTGGTCTTCCTGCTGCTGCTGGGTTATGCGGCCATGGGTTTCTGGTTTGACAGGCAGGCCCACCCGATCCGGGAGCAGGGGTTGCCGCGGCGCGCGGGCTGGGAGGGCGAAGCAGCCTTGGGCCTGGCGCTGGGTTGGTCGATCGCTTTAGTGTGCGTGTTGCCCATGGTGCTGTTGGGCGGAATCGCCATTGTTCTGGTTCTCCATTCCTCTGCATGGGGTTGGCTGATTGTCGACACGGGATTCTTTGCCGCGCTTGCTCTGGCGGAAGAGATTGCCTTTCGCGGCTACGGATTTCAGAGTTTTGTTCGCGCAGTGGGGCCGCTGGGCGCGGCGTTGGGGTTCGCCGCATTTTACGGCGTCGTGCAGGCGCACGCGCCCGGATCGGGCCGCGCCAGTTTCGCTGTTTCCCTGGCTTTAAGCCTTCTGCTCTCCGCGGCCTACCTGCGTGCCCGGGCTCTATGGCTGAGCTGGGGGCTGAATTTTGGCTGGAAGGCCAGCCGGGCGCTGATCTTCGGTCTTACAGTCAGTGGGGTCGGCAGTCATTCGCCTGTGGTGCAGGGCAACCCCATGGGACCTTTCTGGCTGACGGGCGGCGGTTACGGGCTGGACGGCAGTTGGGTCGCGTTCATCGTGCTGCTGACGGCGCTGCCGGTGATTTTTCGTGTGACGCGCGATTTGGATTTTCTCCATAACGCGCCGGTGATCGTTGCGGGAGGCATTCCGGTTGACCTGGACGCGGCCGCGCGACGCCAGCATGAAGCTGCGATGGGACCGGCTGAGCCCGCGGCCCCCGCGCTGGTGCAGATTTTTCCGGCATCCACGCCGCCTACAAAGCCGGAAACCTCCGAGGTCGATTCCTCTCCGGACGGTCTCTGAGAAATTATCTCCTGGGGATTTGCTGCGCGGGAAATCGCAGCAACCTTGCGCGCCGGTCGTCCGTCTCCTACTATCGACGGGTGCACGCTGACGGGGCGGAATCGCTCACTACCGCATTGCCCCGCGCGGACTCACCGAGAGGCGAAATCTGTGATGAAGTTATCGATCTGCCGGAACGGCGCCACTGGTGCGTTCCTTCTTGCCGCTGCTCTTGGCGCGGCTCCCTTTGCGCTGGCTCAGTTTCCTCGCACGGCACAACCGCCCAAACACTACGCCTGGTCTGACGCAACCATGACGCCCGATGCGCGGGCCGACCTGGTGATCAAGGAAATGACCCTGGAAGAAAAGATTTCAATTCTCCAGGGCCAGGGCGCGCCTTTCGGCTCTGCCCCCGCAGGTCCCAGCGAATCGAATGGAGGCGCCGGCTGGTCGGTTGGAATTGCGCGGCTGGGGATTCCCGCCATTCAGATGGCGGATTCCGCCTATGGCGTCACGCGAGGCGCTGCCTCAGGACGCTACTCGACGGCGCTACCCAACAACCTGGCCGCGGCCTCGTCGTGGGACCCGCACGCCGCCTTTGTATATGGAGCCTTGATCGGCCGCGAGCTGAGAGACGAGGGCTACAGCATGTCGCTGGGCGGCGGCGCAAACTTGCCCCGCGAGCCGCGCGATGGGCGCACCTTCGAATATCAAGGCGAAGATCCATTGCTGGCCGGAACGCTGGCCGGCAACTTCGTCAAGGGCGTGCAGTCCGAACATGTCATTGGCGACCTGAAGCACTATGCCGTCAACGACCAGGAGAGCGGCCGCAACGCTGTGAACACCAACATCGACAAGCGTTCCATGCGGGAAACGGATTTGCGGGCGTTTGAAATTGCACTCGGCGTTTCCGATGCCGACGCCGTCATGTGCTCCTACAACCGCGTCAATGGCGACTATGCCTGCGAAAACAGCTACCTGCTCACCGACGTGCTCAAGAAGGACTTCCACTTCCAAGGATTCGTGGTCTCCGATTGGGGCGGCACACACTCAACGGCCAAAGCATCGCACGCCGGCCTCGACCAGGAGCAGCCGGGCAGAAACTTCTTCGGCGACGCGCTGCAGAAGGCAGTGGAGAGCGGCGAAGTCTCGCAGGACGAGATCAACGATCACGTGCGCCGCATCCTGCGCACTATTTTTGCGAGCGGCCTGTTTGACCACCCGGTGGTGAAGCAGGTGCCGGATGTGGAAGGCGGCTACGCGCTGGCGCAGAGCCTTGCGGAGAAAAGCATTGTCCTGCTCAAGAACCAGCACAACGTGCTTCCACTGGAAGGCGCGGGCGTGCGCTCCGTGGTGCTGATCGGCGGCCATGCCGATGTGGGCGTGCTCACCGGCGGCGGTTCGGCACAGGTTGACGCGCCGGGCGGCAACGCGGTGCCTCCGCCTCCGCCGCCTCTTCCGGGATCAGGCCCTATGGGGGGCATGAGGCGGCAGACCTGGCTGCCCAGTTCACCGCTGCGCGCGCTGACGGCCGCGATGCCCTCGGCCACTGTTTCCTATGTCTCCGGCGATGACCTTGCCGCCGCCGCTTCGGCTGCCAAATCCGCCAGCGTGGCCATCGTCTTTGCCTATCAGGGAGAGTCGGAGGGCATGGACCTGGATACGCTTGCCCTGAGCGCGGATCAGGACAAGCTGATTGACGCCGTGGCGGCTGCCAATCCAAAAACGATCGTGGTGCTCGAAACCGGCAGCCCGGCGACCATGCCGTGGATCGAGAAGGTGGCCGGGGTGGTTGAGATCTGGTATCCCGGCATCCGCGGCGCCGAAGCACTGGCAGGCATCCTGACCGGCAAGGTCAATCCCACCGGCAAGCTGGCCATTACGTTCCCATTAAGCGATGCGGATTTGCCGCATCCCACGCTGGTCAAGCCGCCACCGTCCTCGCAACCCAGCCGTCCTGCGCCGGGCACGGACATGGCTGCCTTCATGGCCAATATGGCCAAAGGGCTGCCGGCGTTCCAGATTTCTTACGACGAGAACCTCAAAGTCGGCTACAAGTGGTACGACGCGGAGAATAAGCCGGTGTTGTTTCCATTCGGCTTTGGCCTTTCCTACACCAACTATGCCTATTCCAAGCTGACCGTCAAAAGCGGAGAATCCATGAGCGTCTCGTTCATGGTTCGCAACACGGGCAGGCGCGCCGGAACCGAGATTGCGCAGGTGTATGCTTTGCTGCCGGATGCGGCCGGAGAGCCCCCCAAGCGGCTTGTCGGCTGGTCTCGTGTCGAGTTGGCTCCCGGCGAATCGAAGCTGGTTTCCGTGCCCGTGGATCAGGATCGCCTGACTGTTTACGATGAGGCATCCGACAGCTGGAAACTGGTTCCGGGCAACTATACGGTGATGGCTGGCGGCAGTTCGCAGGAGCTTCCGCTGCATCAGCAGGTGACGCTACCCTAGTTGAGTCCGTTCAAATTACTTGCAGGCCACGCGGCCGCTGCCTTTTATCAGGCTGCGGCCGCTATGGTTTTGGCGCCCAGGAAAACTCCAGCCATGCACAGGCAACGCTTCCCACGGCGATGGATTCTTACTGGATAGGCTGTGATTGGGCGCGCGCTGCCGGATTCCAAGCCGTCTTCCTTTTTCACACAAATTTGCCATTTTTGCTGGAACAGGAATATCGTTTGCTTAATTCAGTTAGCAGCCATGGGAGGTCCCCATGATTTGGCGATTCTTATTTCAGCGGCAGCGGCCCACACGCCTACTGACCGAACTTGCCAGCAGCAATCGCAACCTCAGGCGAGTTGCGGTGGGCTGCGTGCTGGCAGCGGTGCTGGCTGCCGGCGCGGCTTTGGCCCAGGTCATCACCATCAATACCAATACCGGCAAGGTGACCAACCCTTCGGGCAGCGGCGCCGCGACGGTCGACCGGCGCTATCAACAAATCAAGCCAACCGACGTTCCGCTCTCCAAGGCCGAGCTGGACGCCAAAACGCGCCTCGAGCTGATCCGGCTGTTGCAGTCAGAGCAGGGGTTTGCCATGCGGCCCTTTCCGCGCGGGCATAAGGGGCTGACCCTGCAGGCCAACGGCAAGCTGGAGCCGGCGGGTGAAGGCTACCTGAACATGGTCACCACCGAGGGCATGTCGGCCAAGCCCGGCGACCGGCTGGTGCTCACCGATATCAAAATCGAGCGTTCGAGGATCGTTTTCGATCTGAACGGCGGTCCGGACCCGAAGCACCGTTTTATGCGCCACGTCCAGATCGGCGCGGGCCCGGAGCTCAATCCGGTGATTCAGGCAGACGGCCAGGATCCGGTGGGCGCGCGGCTCTCGCTCACATTCGGCAACCATATTCCCATGCTGACGGGCGCGGACGTGAAAGCGCTGCTGTCGCCTTTGATCTCCTTTGATGAGAAGACCCCTGTTCAAGCCTTTACGGACACACTGCCAACGGGGCTGAAAGAGGCCATTCTGAACCACCATGTGCTGGTGGGGATGAGCACGGATATGGTGCTGTTTGCCAGAGGCGCGCCGGATTCCAAATCGCGCGAGGCGGATGGGCAGATGCCGTTTGAAGAATGGATCTATGGCAAGCCGCCCGCGGAGGTGGATTTCGTCCGCATCAACGGCAACCGCGTGATTCGCGTCGAGGTTGCCAAAACGGGCGAGACGCCGGAGATCTTCACCAAGGACGTGGTGGAAGGGCTGATGCGCACCGATGGAACGGCGCTCGAAGCCAGCGGTCCGCCGAACACGCGCAAGATTGAATTGGGCGACGTGGAACGCAATCCCGATACGCAGGCGCCCGCCACACCGCCCAGCATTCGCAATCCAGGCGAAAAACTGCCCGACGATGTCAATACCGGAGTGATGAAGCCGGTGCAGTTCCCCAAGCCGAAACCGGCTGACTCGACCACGGGCACGCAGAGCGATGGAACCCAACCGGCGCAATCTTCCGGGCCGGCTGCTGCCGCGACCGGTCAGGCTGCGCCAGCCTCCGGGCAACCACCTGCCGCTGCGCAGCCTCCGCCCCCGGACAGCTCGCAGCCGGCACCGGTCAAGTCGCAGCCACTGCTCGAATCCGAAAGCAGCCAGCCGAGCTGACGCCCGGCAAGCGGTGGTGATGTAAACTGGAGGCAGCGAGTCCGGCTCCCCTCCCAGGCCAATCCGTTGCCCAGAAATCAAGGCAATCTAGTTGCGGCATGAGGTGGCCCAGTAGGCGCAGTCAGGGCCGCACCGTTGAAGCCGCGCACAGAAGTTTGCGCGTGTGTGCAGAGACAACCCCAGAAGGAGAAACACCCGACCGATGGCCAAGATAGCAAAAACAGGTGACCGCAAGAAGGAAATGGACACGACGAAGTCGACCGACTGTCCCAAGTGCAACAAGGCGACGCGCATCGTCAAGCGCGTCAAGGACCGCGAACGCGGCGTTCCCGGTGGAGTGTACATCTCGTGCTCCGTGTGCGACTTCTACGAGAAGCTTTAAGCGCCGATTGAAGTTTGGCGCAGAGAAAAGCCCGGCAGCCTGCCGGGCTTTTCTCTGTTTAGCGAGAGAGAACGGCTAGAGCGCTTCGGCCATTTCGTTGAGGACGTCTTCGGCGGCGGCGGCGGGATCAGGAGCCCGCGTAATAGGACGGCCTACGACCAGGTAGCTGGCGCCCTGGCGCAGGGCGGCGGCTGGGGTGGCAAGGCGCCTTTGATCGCCGGGGTCGGCGCTGGCGGGGCGGATGCCGGGAACCACCAGCACACCGTCGGGACCGGTGAGGGCACGGAGCGCCGCGACCTCCTGAGCGGAGCAGACGAAGCCGCGAATCCC
>PMOF01000243.1:0-3065 GCA_003162495.1 Acidobacteriaceae bacterium | reverse complement strand
CCGCCAGCGGCATGGACGTTGACCATACGCACGCCTAGCGCCGCCGCCGAGCGCACCGCTCCGGCGACGGTGTTGGGAATGTCATGGAATTTGAGGTCAAGAAAAATCTGACAGTCGCGTTTGAGGATGGGTTCGAGGACTGCAGGGCCGGCGGCGGTGAACAGTTCCAATCCAACTTTAAACCAGTGGCAGGTGTCGCCCAGACGGTCGACAAGAGCGAGGGCGGAGGCGGTGTCCGGCACATCGAGGGCCACGATCAGGCGGCGGCGCGCCTCCGCCAGCCGGTCAGACCGACGGGGCGCGTGCGATGGCGCAGCAGTGATGGTGGGGTTCAGCCGATCCGGGATGGGCATGCCTCAATCGTAAAGCATGCGAGGCTTTGGCGGCTCGAAGCGAGCTTCAGGCATGGGCTGCGATCGGATCAGTCGAGGACGTCTCGCGTACTCTGGCCTGGTCGTCCGCGGGCAGAAACCGGCAGAGGTACTCGATGGGGTCTTCGCTGGCTGCCATCTGGCGCAGGTGATACTTCCACACATCGGGCTTGATCAGGCGCCGGGTAAAGGGCTTGCGGGTCACATGGACCACGTCGCCATTGGGCGTGACCCGTGGATAGGTGATGGAAGGCACGCTGAAGCTCATATGAGCGCCGGTACGCCAGAAGCAGCGCGCGAATTCGTGCGAGAAGAGCAGGGTGTAGTAGCGGCCCTCCCCGGCCAGCAGGGTCAACGCTTGTTCGGCGCCCGGCCAGACGGGGATGACCTGGGCCAGAAACCAATGGCGGAACTCGAATCCGTTAAACTGAGCCTGGTTGAGCAGCAGCCGGAGCATCTCTTTGCGATTCATTTCGGTTGTCCCTCTTGAAAGCGGATTCAAGGTTGACGGCAGATTCCAGAGTTGCGCGGTGCGAGTCACGCACCGCAGAGAACCAAGGCAAGAGCAAAGTGGTTCAAGCGTCTTCTGTATTGGGTAAACGTGGAACAGGCGGAGTTTCCTTTTTGGGAGCGCCTGAGGCTTTGCGGAGAGAGTATTTTTTTAGACTGCCGCTCAGGTGGAGAAGAAGCATTCTCAGCAAGCGGAAGCAAAAGGAGATCACAGGTTGAAGACAGGATCAGGCTGGATGCGCGGATGGGTTTGCGGAATTATTTTGCTGGGAGCGGCGACCGCGGGCTGGGCATCCGACGTGCATACCAATCCCCTGAATCGCGANNATCCCGGCGATCCGCAGGCCACGGCGCTGCTGCTGGACGCGGTGCTGTTTCAGGAGCTCTATCGGCAAGACCTGCTGGACACGACCTTCTACGCCAACGACGGCTTTTTGACCGGGAAGCACGCCACGCAGGAGGATCCGGCGACGCGGGACCGCATCCTGGCGCTGGCGGATGAAGCCATTCGTGAGGCCGACGGGCGGCTGGGCCAGAACCCGAACGATGTGGACGCGCTGTATGCGCGGGGCTGGGCGCGGGCTCTGAAGTGTACGTATGTAGCCATGGTCGAGCGGGGCTTTGGCGCTGGATTCCGGCTTGCCAGCAAGGCCAAGGACGACCATGCGCGGGTGCTGCAACTGGACCCCGATTATGTGGACGCGAAGCTGGTTGTTGGGGTGTATGAATACGTGGTGGGAGCGTTGCCGTTGCCCTTCAAGCTATTGATCGGTTTCGCGGGCATCACGGGTTCCAAAAGCCGCGGCCTGGCAATGCTGACCGACGACGGGAACCGCGGCGTAGTCACCAACGTGGAGGCGCGGACCACCATTGCGCTTTTCCTGCGCCGCGAGGCTCGCTACAAAGAGGCGATCCAGGTGGTGCGGACATTGAAGGCAGACTATCCGCGCGATTACCTGTTCAGCCTGGAAGAGGCGAACCTGCGCAAGGATGCGGGCGAGGGCATGGGCGCGGTGGAGGCCTACCAGGACATTCTGACCACCGCTGCCAAGCCCGGCTATTTCTATTCTGCGCGCCTGGAGCTTACTTACTTTGGCCTGGGCGACGCATTGCGGGGGCAGCGCCACTTTGCCGAGGCAGCGCAGGCGTATGAGCAGGCCGCCGGTACTGTGAATGTGGGCGCGGAACTCAAAATCAGGTCGCTGCTGGCCGCTGGGGAGTGCCGCGATCTGAACAACGAACGCCCACTGGCGATGCGGGATTATCAGGAGGCCATCGATGCCGGGCCAGCGACCTCTCGCGCCGATACTGCCAGGAAATTCCTGCGTACGGCTTATCACGGGAGCTGAACGGGGTGAGGGGAGCGGATGGAACCCCGGCGCATGGAACTTGGGCCGCGCGGCTCTCGTATATTCATAGGGAACGGGGTTTCTTGAGAGGGGAACAGGCTTATGGCTGTCTTTTGCAATCGTTGCGGGACCGGGTTGCCGCACAGCGCGCGGTTCTGCTCCAACTGCGGCTCGGTGATTTTTGCGGCTCAGCCGATACCCGGCAGGCCGCTGGTTCGGCCCATCGTGGGGCGCCAGATTGCCGGGGTCTGCCTGGCGCTGGCGCAGGCCAACGGATGGGATGTGGCCGTGGTGCGCATTCTCACCGTACTCGGATGCTTTGTCTCGGGCGGGTTTGTGGCTGTGGCCTATCTTGCCGGCTGGATTGGGATTCCCGACGAGCAGATACAAATGCCGGGAGCCTACCCTCCTCAGCAGGGGCAATATCCACCCAGCCCGGGAGCGTATCCTCCTAATCTATGAACGGTACGTACGAATCGGACGGAGCGAAGCTGGGTTTTCGAGATACGGGAGCGGGGCTGGCGGTGGTTTTTCTGCATCCCACGCCGCTCGATCGCGAGTATTGGCGGCCGCTGACGGAAGACCTTGCCGGTGTGCGCGCGATCGTTCCCGATCTGCGCGGGCACGGCCAGTCGGAGTTGGGCCGGGCGGATCGTTTGCCCGTGGGTGGATTCGCGCGAGTTCCCGACGCACCGGCACTGACCATGGCGCAATATGCGGCCGATGTGCTGGCTCTGATGGATCATTTGAAACTGAAGGACGCAACTTTTGCCGGCTGCTCGGTGGGTGGCTACGTGCTGCTGGAGCTGTGGCGCAGGGCCCCGAAGCGAATGAC
>PMOF01000253.1 GCA_003162495.1 Acidobacteriaceae bacterium | reverse complement strand
ATGGTGCAGGCGCCGCCCACGCGCGTGCGGCTCTCGATGACTAGCACTCGCTGGCCCGCGCGCGCCAGGTAAGCCGCGCACGCCAGCCCATTGTGGCCCGCACCGACGACAATCGTGTCCCAGGTTTTGGCCGCGAGCACCGCAATTGGCGCCTCGAGGCCCACCTCTCCCATCGCGTCCGCAGTGAGTGACTTCATCTTCGTTCCACGCTACCATCTCCCGAAGTATGTGTGCACCAACCGACGAACCCAATGATTAGAGGGTTGACTCATCGGCAATCAGGTGTAAGAAATCGCGTATCCCGGTCCCAGCATTTCAAGCATCTTTCTGCGCCTACATTAATCAAACACGGGAAGCGCATTCCCCTCCCAGGAGTCCTATCCATGCCGAAAACGGCCCGTGAAGTCAATGCTTTAAAGCATGCCCCCGCCGTCGACGGCGTTCTGCCCATCCTGCACCAGCGTTGGAGCCCGCGCTCCTTTTCCGATCGCGATGTCAGTCCTGAGCTGCTGAAGAAGGTGTTTGAAGCTGCCCGCTGGGCGGCGTCCTCGTTTAATGAGCAGCCCTGGCGTTTTCTCGTGGGCGACCGTAACTCCACAACCTACAAGAAGATACTCTCAGCGCTTGTGCCATTCAACCAGGCCTGGGCGGCGTCCGCGCCGGTGCTCATCCTGGGCGCGGCCAAAACCAGATTCAGCCACAACGATGCTCCTAATCGTGTGGCTCTCTTTGACTTAGGCGCCGCTTCCTCTTATCTCACCCTGCAGGCATCGGCGCTTGGCCTTCATACTCATCAGATGGCTGGTTTCGACGAAGCCATCGCCCGCCAGGCCTTTGAGATTCCCGACATTTACGTCCTGGGCTCGGTTATCGCGCTGGGCTATCAGGGGGAACCAGAAGCCCTGCCGAATCAGCAATTCATTGATCAGGAAGTGGCCCCGCGCCAGCGTAAACCTCTGAAAGAATTCGTGTTTTCTGGCTGGGACTCGGCGGCGGAATTGGGCTGACCTGGTTGTATCAAGGCTGATTCCCCGACCCCTTTCCGCAAGACCGTCCCTCCGGCCCCGTTAGAGTAGGACCTGGAGGGATTCCAATTGACCCCCGCCTCCCCGCGGTCTCACCGGCGTCCGCCCCAGGCGCGCCGATCCCGGCCCCATACTTCTCGATCCCGCGCCCGCCAGCCTAACTGGCTGAGGCGCGGGCTGCTGGCGGCCGCCGGGTTGGCGGTCGCTTTGATGGCCTGGGCGGCGATTACACGCCAGCTTGCGCCCACTTCCAACACCTCGCTCACTCGCTTTGACGCCATCATCGTGCTCGGCACCCCGGCCGACGCCGACGGCAACCCGACCCCCTCTCAGCTGGCTCGCGTCACCGAAGCGGTGCGCGAATACCAGCTCGGCGCGGCTCCCCGGCTCATCCTCACCGGCGGCCCGGCTCACAATGGCTTTGTAGAGGCGCGAGTGATGGCGCAAACGGCGCACGCGCAAGGGATTCCGGAGTCCGCCATCCTGATCGAACCGGAGGCGCGGGATACCATGCAGAATGCCTGCTACGCGACGCGCATGATGCGGCAACACGGATGGCATTCGGCGGAAGTGGTTTCGAGTGCGTCCCACCTGCCTCGCGCGGGCCTCATCTTCAGCCGACTGCCGCTCCAGTGGAGCGCCCACGCTGCTCCCTCGCTTTCGCCGCCGTCGGCTGCTCACGATACGGCTGCCGCATCCGTCGAAACCTTGAAAACTTTGCACTACCTGCTGTGGTCGCGCTGGACCGAGCGCTGCGAGCCATAAACTCAAACCGAGGCCCCGTTGTCGCTCGTCGGCGTGGTCCTGTAAGCTGGATGGTGATGCGTCTCCCCGTAAGTTTTATCTCTTCTATCGCAGGCATTACTGCTCTGGCTGTGTGTGCAGGAACCTGCGCCAACGCACAGAGCACAGCCTCGCCGACCGTAGGCAATGGCACTTACGTTGTCATAGACCCGCTGGCAGGCGTTCGCTACGACAACCGCTTCGACATCTCGCTGGGTGCGGCCTACGGACACATGAAGGCCGGTCCGCCTCCTCTGCAACAGGGCGCCAACCTGGGCGGCCTCGACCTGAGCGGGTCATATTGGCTAACCAAGCACTGGGCCGGAGAAGCCACCGGACGCGCCTACGTGGGAACCAGCGGCGCAGCGGTCAACCATGCAAACACCAATGGAGGGCCCATCGAAGGGCCTTTCGTGAGCCAATACATGTTTGCCGGGGGGCCGGAATGGCTGGGACCGCACAACAAGCATGGCGCGCTGCTGGCGCACGCGATGGTTGGCGGCACCTATGGCAACTTCCAGCAGGATCTGCTGGGCAACCCGCCCTCGGTGGTCGGCTTTTTTAACAATCAGGTTGCTCTGGCGGCCATCATCGGCGGCCACATCGACCTGAACCGCTCAGCCCGCTGGGCTTTCCGCATCAGCCCCGATGCCCTGTATACCCGATACAGCATTAATTACGGGAACATGGCGACCTATGGCTATTGGAACTTCGGCATCTCGGTCGGCGCGGAGTACAAGTTCAAGAAGAAGCGATAAGCGGGCGTGGGGCCGGCTCGATTTATTCTTCGGCCGGGGCGTCGTCGACGACAACCACGTTGATCAATGGCCGGGGTTTGTTCGATGGAAAGCCGTCCCTCGGGGGCTAAAGCCCACCCGGTCATTTCGCATTTGATGTACGGGCTAAAGCCCGTACCCTTCGACTGCGCTCGGAGCAGACTCTTGAAGCCGGTGCCCTTCCATCTGCATCAGTCCCATAGAAAGCACCACTTCGTATCACTGAGTGGGCTGCCAAGTTCATCTGCGTGTGGTATTCTCCACCGTTCGGTGACTTTGCACGGAAAACGGTCACCGGAAAAACCGTGCGGGAGAGCGGCACCTCGGGGATGGATGCCGGATATTCCAAACAGGCAGCATGTAGAAGGCGGACCATACGGACATGAAGGACACATTGGGAGTACTGCTGGCGGGGGGCGCCGGAGAGCGGCTGTTTCCGCTCACCAGGGATCGCGCCAAACCGGCAGTGCCCTTTGGCGGGCACTACCGCATCATCGACATCACCCTGTCCAATTGCATCAATTCCGGCCTGCGCAAGGTCTACATCCTCACCCAGTACAAGGCTCTCTCGCTCAACCGCCACATCCGCGAAGGCTGGACGGGCATTGTGGCTCAGGAGCTGGGCGAATTCTTTGAGCTGCTGCCGCCCATGCAGCGCACCGGCTCCAACTGGTATATGGGCACCGCCGACGCTGTGTATCAGAACATCTATTCGATCGGCAGCGAGCAGCCGAAGTACATGATCATCCTGTCTGGCGACCACATTTACAAAATGGACTACAGCCGCATGATGGCGCATCACCAAGAGACCAACGCCGAGGTGACCCTGGCCACGCTGCCGATTCCGCCCGACGAGGTTTCGCGCTTTGGGGTTGTCGAGGTGGCCCAGACGGGCGAAATTCTCGGCTTCCAGGAGAAGCCGGCCTCCACCCCATTTCGCTCGCCTTTCAATCCAAATTCAGTGGATGCCTCGATGGGCATTTACATCTTCAATACCGAGGTTCTGCTCAAAGCTCTCATTGCCGATTCCGAAAACCCCGATTCCAAGCACGACTTCGGCCACAACATTCTGCCGAATATGCTGGGAAAAAAGAAGATGGTGGCCTACAGCTTTGTGGATGAGAACAAGCAGCAGGCGCTCTACTGGCGCGACGTGGGCACGCTGGACGCTTATTACGACGCCAACATGGATCTGTGCTCGGTTTCGCCGACCTTTAACCTGTACGACAAGAGCTGGCCGATGCGCACGCGCGTGCGCCAGTATCCGCCGGCCAAGTTTGTTTTTGGCGAACCGGGGCGCACCGGCGCGGCGGTCAACTCCGTGATCACTGCCGGCGTTATCATCTCCGGCGCTTCGGTTTCAAACTCCGTGCTGTCGCAGGATGTGCGCGTCAACTCCTACTCCGACGTGGACGCGAGCATCATCTTTTCGCACGTCAACATTGGCCGCCACTGCCGCATCCGGCGCGCCATCATCGACCGCGACGTGCATATTCCGGAAGGCACGGTGATTGGCTACGACCCGGTTGAAGACAAGCGCAGGTATTTTGTGACGCCGTCCGGGCTGACCATCGTCACGCGGGACGCATCGCTGTTTGAGAATCCCGTCGATCCGGAATTCATGGAGCGGTACTGATTACCGCGAAGCAGTAAAACTCCACCCAGCCACTGATCCACACGGTTGTCCAGTTGCAAACCAAGGATCGGATGTCCTGTTCATTTGGCGTCAAAGATGAATTCCTTGTCGCCGCTTCCAGGTTGCTGCACTGCCACAACCGCTCGATTCCGTCCGCTCCGTTTTGCCGAGTAGAGCGCTTCATCCGCAGCGGCAACCAATTCCGGTGGAGTCTTCCAACCCTCCGGCGTCGCTGTCGCGACACCCACGCTGACCGTCACAAACGGCGCAACCGGGGATGCAGGATGAGGCAACTTGAGAGCCAGGATGCTCAGCCGCGTTGATTCTCCCAGCCGCTCGGCATCGACCGCGGATGTTGCCGGAAGAATAACGGCGAACTCCTCTCCGCCGTACCGAGCGACCAGATCGATCTGGCGCTTGATCAGGCTTGTCAACTCTGTCGCCACA
>PMOF01000267.1 GCA_003162495.1 Acidobacteriaceae bacterium | reverse complement strand
CTGTTGCTCAACACCCCCGGCACGCTCCTCGTCCATCTTGAGGTGGAGCTGGCCACCACCCTGGCCCGTTGCCGCGGCACCGAACACCTCCGGCCCATTCTTGCCGATCACGCCAACCTGGCCAGCCGCTACCAGCGTCGCCTGCCCCTCTACCGCACCGCCCACCGCTCCATCCAAGTCGACGCCCTCACGCCGCAGCAAGTCGTAGACAGCATTCTGCAAACCGCGCGCCTCGGATAGCCGACGCGGCGTCAGGGTCGGATTTTCATGATGCAAAACTCAGCTTTTTGGGATGGAAAAACTGAACTGGTCGCCCGGCAATCGCGCCAACGCTTCCTCGTGGCCACCGCGTTCTCATGTATGATCCAGAAATTCCGAACCTTGGCGGCGCCTTCAAACCGCTCAATAGGGTGAAACTCAATATGACAAAAGCGCGGCTCGACGGCCTGTATTTCTTCTGGCTCGGGGGCGTGCTATTTATTTTACTGGGCTTCGGCTTGGAGAACGTTGCTCCTGCGCCGCTGACGGATTTCAGAGTAGTTTACTACCCTGCGCGATGCCTCGTTCAACACTGTGACCCGTACCTTGAAACCGAGGTAATGCGCATTAGTCAAGCGGAGGAAGGAATCCGCCCATTTGAGAGCGAGCAGGGTCGCCATGTTGTGGCCCGATTTTTTTACCTGCCAACCGCATTCTTCTTCACGGTTCCTTTCGCGATACTGCCTTGGGGGCCTGCGCATATACTTTGGATCCTGTTCACCGTCGGAAGCTTCATCGTTGGCTCGTTTCTGATTTGGGATTTGGGGGCCAATGATGCCCCAATCCTGTCCGGTGTTCTGGTTGGCTTTCTTGTTGCCAACAGTGAAGTGTTCATCATTAGCGGCAATGCGGCCGGAATCGTTATAGGCTTCTGCGCGGTGGCCGTCTGGTGCTTTCAACGGGAACGATTTGTCCTCGTCGGCATCCTCTGTCTTGCGGTGAGCCTCGCGCTCAAGCCACAAGATGCTGGATTGGTTTGGCTCTACTTCTTATTGGCCGGCGGCCTCTACCGCCGCCGTGCCCTGCAAACCCTGCTGGCGACCGTTGCCCTCAGTTTGCCGGGAGTCCTGTGGGTGGGTCATGTTGCACCCCACTGGATCCAGGAACTGCACTCAAATATCCTGGCTTTTTCAGTGGGCAGTCTCAACGACCCCAGACTGGCTTCACCGAACATCGCTGGCGTAATCGAACTGCAAACCGTCATCAGCGTCTTCCGGGACGATCCGCGCATCTACAATCCGGTCAGCTATCTTATTTGCGGCGCGCTCCTGCTCGTTTGGATCTTCGTCACTTTACGGTCGCGCTCGTCACAAGAAAGAACATGGCTCGCCCTGGCGGTCATTCCGGCACTTTCCATACTGCCTGTCTATCACCGGCAGTACGACGCCAAGCTCTTGCTGCTCGCGGTTCCCGCCTGCGCCATGCTGTGGGCCGAGAAGGGCATGATTGGTAAGATCGCACTACTGGTGAATGCCACTGCATTCGTGTTGATCGGAGACATTCCGTCCATGATTTTCCTGCGCCTCATCAACCGCATGCACCTGCCCGCGGACGGGCTGTCCGCGCGGATGTGGGTACACGCAATGGTTTTTCGAACGCCGCTCGTCCTGCTGATCGTGGGCATTTTCTATCTCTGGATCTACGCGTTGCGCCGCTCCGCACCAGCCCAATCGCAAGCGTCTGGAAAACCCGCGGAAACGCCGAGCGCTCCCTCGTTAGCCTGACTCCACTGCGCGCTGCGAAGAACAGCGCCGCCGCAAGCGGGTTCTTCTTATCCAGCGCGGCATTTTAGGAGGCATCGTTTAAACTAAGCCCCCGGCAATCGAAGCCCCCGCTTCCTCGTGTATGATCCAGAAATTCCGCACCATGGCAGCACCTGCAAACCGCTCCCCTGGAGTGAAACCAATATGACAAAAGCCCGCCTTGACGGCCTGTATATCTTCCTGTTCGGGAGTGTGTTGTTTGTCTTGCTGGGCGTTGGCCTGGAGCACGCAGCTCCTACCTCGTTGACCGATTTCAGAGGACTCTACTACCCTGCGCGATGCCTCGTTGAACACTGTGACCCGTACCAGGATCGGGATGTACTGCGCATCGCTCAAGCGCAGGGAGGAATCCCCCCATCGGACGGCGAACAGGAACGCCAGGTCGTGACGCAAAACGTTTACCTGCCCACCGCATTCTTTTTCACAGTACCCTTCGCGACGCTGCCCTGGGGGCCTGCGCACATGCTTTGGATGGCGCTCACTGCCGGCAGCTTCATCGTGGCTTCGTTCCTCATGTGGGATATGGGAGCCAACTACGCCCCAATCCTCTCTGGCGTTCTGGTCGGATTTCTTCTTGCCAACAGCGAAGTGCTCATCATTACTGGTAACGCGGCAGGAATTGTGATCAGCTTTTGCGCGATTGCCGTGTGGTGTTTTCTGCGCGAGCGGTTTGTCCTGGCAGGCATTCTCTGCCTCGCGGCTGGCCTTTCGCTCAAGCCGCAAGACGCGGGATTAGTGTGGCTCTACTTCTTGTTGGCCGGTGGCATCTATCGCCGCCGCGCCCTGCAAACCCTGTTGGCGACCGTTGCCCTCGGCTTGCCGGGAGTCCTCTGGGTCAGTCATGTTGCGCCCCATTGGATCCAGGAACTGCACTCCAATCTTCAGGCGTATTCCATACGCGGGATGAACGACCCCGGGCGAGCTATACCCAGCCTGGTAGGCGCGATCAACCTGCAAACGGTCTTCAGCGCCTTCTGGAACGATCCCCGCATCTACAACCTGGTCACCTACTTTGTTTGCGGCGCTCTGCTGCTCGCATGGATCCTCGTCACGTTGCGGTCTCGCTCGTCACAAGAAAGAACATGGCTAGCGCTGGCGTCCATCGCGGCTCTTTCCCTGCTGCCTGTCTATCATCGGCAATATGACGACAAGCTCCTGTTGCTCACGATTCCCGCCTGCGCCTTGCTCTGGACGCACCGGGGCATCATCGCCCGCCTCGCGCTCCTGGTCACTTCGGCCGCGTTGGTGTTGACGGGCGATCTTCCGTCGATGATTCTGCTAAGCCTCTACCACCGCCAGCCCTTGACTGCGACGGGGCTGTCCGCTCGGCCAGGTACGCACGCGATGGTCTTTCGCACCCCGCTCGTCCTGCTGGCAGTCGGCATTTTCTATCTCTGGATTTATGCTTCGCGCCGCTCCGCCCCGCCAGCATCGGCAGAGTCTGGCAGCCCCGCAGAAGTGCCGAGCGCTCCCGCGACACCTTGACCCGCCCACCCGCCACTTGCCCTTCTTCGTGCCCGCGTCTTTTTCCTGAAAAGCTGCGCCATCGGAGGCTGACTGTGCACTATAATCCGCTGCGAGAGGCGCCGACTCTCATTGAGAGCGCCCGTAATTCGAAAAGGAGGTTCACCATGCCAGGCATGTTCCTGATGACGATGAAGTTGAGCAAACAAGGTGAGATAACAGGCTCGAGCACACATAAGGACGGCGGTTCAAATTTCGAAAAAGGCATGATGTGTCATGCGTTCAACTATGCAGTGAAGTCGCAATTCGATGCTTCTTCCGGACAAGCGACAGGCAGGCGAACTCACACCCCAATCAGCATCGTAAAAGAGGTCGATAATGCGTCGCCCCTGCTCTGGTCGGCCCTTTGCTCGAATGAGGCTTTCACCACCGCCACATTATCGTTCGCCAAACCATCCACGGGAGTGAGTTCCTTCACGCCACGCAAAATCGAACTTAGAAATGGCGCTATCACCGGCATCCGGCATGGCGGGATTCGCAATGGGAAAAAATGCGAGGAATTGACCTTGAAATATGAAGATATTTTGATCGACGGCAGACCCGGCGCAATGATCCATCCCTCGCTGCTGGGGTGAGCGGGATTGCAGCCCGGCGCTTCACCGCGCCCACGTCTGCATGACGGTCACGCGAAAACGGGCATCTCCGCTATCGAAATAGACGGCGCCAGCGATTGTTGACGGTTTTCCCACTGCTGCGTCATGACCACCCCGTATCCTTAAGTTTGCAGTCCCACGACTTCTTTTCCGCTTGCTATCATCAAGACAGGCGTCCGGCCGCAACACGATCCCGGCGCTCCCGCTCCACCCCTCGGAAAAGACTTGGCCCGCGGGGACCACGGCACGCTGAGGATTGNNCTGACACGCATAGCGCCGCTCATGTTCCGGGCGTCGTCCACGCGCCCCACCCCGGCGCCACGGCCACCCTCATCAATGACCTCCGTGAACTGTTCAAGGTCCGCGTTACAGGCATGGTGCTCATCACCGGATGGGCCGGCTTTTATCTGGGATCGATGCAGTCCGGCATCTCCAGCCTGCAGCGTGGGCTGCTGGACACGCTGCTTGGCATTGGGCTGGTCTCGGCCGGAGCCAGCGCTCTCAACCAGGCCATGGAGCGCCGATCCGACGCCCGCATGATCCGCACCGCCGACCGTCCCATCGCTGCCGGACGCATCTCGCTGGCGCAGGGCATCCTGGCCGGCATCGGCTGCGTTGGTCTCGGCGCCTTCTGGCTGCTGATGCACACCAACCTGCTCACCGTGGCCCTGGCGTTGCTCACCGCATTCACCTATGTGGCCATCTACACGCCGCTCAAGCGCGTCACCTCGCTGGCCACTTTCATCGGCGCGTTCCCCGGCGCCATGGGGCCTCTTTTGGGATGGACTGCCGCCCGCGGACAAATCGAGTGGCCGGCCGTGGCCCTCTTCGCCATTCTCTTTGTCTGGCAGTTTCCTCACTTCATGGCCATCGCCTGGTTGTATCGCGAAGACTACGCCCGCGCCGGCATTCGCATGTTGCCCGTTGTCCAGCCTGACGGTGGGTCCACCGTGGCCCAGGCGCTCGCGTTCGCCGTTCTCATGATTCCGGTCAGCCTGGCCCCCTGGTTGCTCGGCATGGCCGGCATCACGTATGCCGCGCTGGCCACCGCTCTGGGCCTCTTCTACCTGGCCTATACCATCCGTTTCGCCGGCATCCTGCGCGCCCGCAATCAGGTCGAGAGCCGCATGCTCGCCCGCGATCTGCTCAAGGTCAGCGTGCTTTACCTGCCTCTGTTATTAACCACGCTCATGTTCTGCGCCATCGCAAAGCATTGAGGATTTCGCCGAACGAGTAGCAGTTTTGAAGGGTACGGGCTTTAGCCCCTGAGGGAATGCGAAATCGAGAAGTGGAACATGTTCACAGATTTTCTGAAGAAGCGGATGCAATGACCACCACAGTCGCCCCTCAATCCAGCACCCGTCCCGCCATCGCTGCCATTCTGGTCGTCAGCGCCGCGGCCACGCTGTTTCTCTTCTGGCTCATTTACATTCACCCCGCCGCCGCCGCCAGCACCGACTTCGCTTTTCTTCCCGCGCTCAACGCCGTGCTCAACGGGCTCAGCGCAACCGCCCTGCTCATCGGCTACACCTTCATCCGCGCCCACCGCATCAAGGCGCACCGCGCCGCCATGATCACCGCGTTTGGCTTTTCTACGCTTTTCCTGGTCAGCTACATCCTCCACCACGCCCTGCACGGCGACGTCCGCTATCCCCCCCACGCCGCCCTGCGATCGCTCTACCTGCCGCTGCTCGCCAGCCACATCGTCCTGGCCGTCATTGCTCTCCCGCTGGTGTTGGTCACCTTCTTCTTTTCCCTCAGCGGCCGCATACCCCAGCACCGCAAGGTCGCCCGCTGGACCTTCCCGCTCTGGCTCTATGTTTCCGTCACCGGCGTCATCACCTACGTCATGCTGCGCCTGGCGCAAGGATGAAACGACTGAGGCGGGGCGCCCATCCTTAACCCGGTCACGAAATGTGGGTGCCCCATCCTTCGNNGGAGCGATCATGCCAGCAACCCGCCCCAACCCAAACCCCGCACGTTCCGGTGACGGCACCCGCCAACTCCTGCAATGGGGCGGATCCATTCTCGGCGCTGGCCTGCTGGCCGCCTTGCTGCTCGAGACCGTGTTGGGCGGCTTCTCGCCCACCGGCGCCAGCACCAACACCGGCTGGTTCGCGCTCATCCTCGCGCTGGCGTGCATCCCCTTCGGCGGTTTGATCCTGGCTCTCGGCGTCGCCAAATGGCTGCGCAACCGCCGCCTGGCGCGCAAGAGCTGATCGTCTGCTATTCTTTTTCCTTACTGGAGTAGAAGCCCATGGCAAAGAGCGTTAACAAAGTAATCCTTCTAGGCAATGTAGGAAAAGATCCGGAGATTCGTTCCACCCCCGGCGGCGTCATGGTGGCCAACTTCACCCTGGCCACCAGCGACCGCCAGAAAGATCCGCAAGGCAACTGGCAGGACCGCACCGAGTGGCACAATCTGGTTGCCTTCACCCGCACCGCCGAGATTGTCCGCGATTATGTTAAGAAGGGCTCCAAGCTGTACATCGAGGGCAAGATTCAGACCCGCAGTTGGGACGACAAAGACTCCGGCGCCAAGCGCTACCGCACTGAGATCATCGTCAACGACCTCTCCCTGCTCTCCGGCCGCGAAGAAGGTTCGGGCGGAGGCCAGGGCGGATACAGCCGCGCCGCGAGCTCATCCAGTTCGACAGCCAGCTTCGACCAGCGCCCCCCAGCCGGTGCCCCGGACGAGTACGCCCAGCAAGCCGAAATCTCCGACGACGACATCCCGTTTTGAAAGCAGGGACTAGGGAATAGGGACTAGTTTAAAACAGGGAGCAGGGAATTGCTGTCAGTCGCTATAGATCCTCCGTCCGTCGCTGTCCAGTGAAAAATCCTGACAAAATCACCACCGCCCGATCCAGTCAGTTCTAGTCCCTAGTCCCTAGTCCCTGTTCCTCTCACTCCGTCTTCATCAGCGTCGCTATCAGCGCTTCCCTGCGCTGGTTCGCCATGGCGTCTATATTGCCCAGCACCCGCATCCAGGCAAACACCGCACCTGCCGCCAGCACAAGGAAGATCGGCACTGCCATCCAAAGCTGGCCAAAAAACGAGCACAGCAGGAAAACCGACGCGCCCACCCCCAGCACCACAGCCTGCGCCAGCAGGCTGGCCAGCGCATTGGCCTGCGATCCGCCCTGGCGCGTCATGCGCCCCGGATTTACGCGGTAAGGCATAGTGAGCGAAAAAATGTCGCCCACGGCCAGGTTGCAAGGCAGCACAAACAAAAGCCACGCGAGAGTGGCCGCAACCACCACGCTCTCCGGCCGGCCCACCCGCAGCATGAACAGGATCACGGCAATCCCAATCGAAAAAGCAAACAGCACGGAATGAAACAGATTTTTCGCCAGCATCACAGTGCGCATCGGCGTCGGCGATAAAAAGTAAATCTGTATCCCCGCTCCCTCGGTGCCTAGGTTGTTATAGAAAACCCGCGTAAAGCCCAACAGCGGATACATGGTGCACAACGGAAGCGCCAGCAGAAACATGTGCCCCTGCGGACTGGCGTTGACAAAGGCGCCGGAAAAGATCAACACCAGCAGCAGCGGCGCGCCGATCGAGTAGAGCAGCGGCAACGTGCGCAGCAGCCCGCGCAATTCCTTCTCCATCACCGCGGCCATGGGCCCGGAACCGTCCAGAAGCCATCCGCTTTCGCGCCGCTCGGCCGCCTTCTTCCGGCTCGGAGCCTGGCCCAGGCTTTCGCCGCGATATTCGGCCCGCAGACGCCCCGCCAGCACGCCCCCCGCAGCCAGCACATACAGTCCCAGCAGCCCCAGCGATCCCAGCGCCGGCGCCAATTGCCGCTTTGCATTCATCTGCACCGAGCTCGCCGCCAGACCCGGCGGAAACCACCTCTGCACCGCATTGGCCGTCTTCAGCCAGGGCGCGTACTGAGCTTCCGTCGCTCGGAAATCCTCAGCCTGTTGATTCGGACTTGTGTGCCCGCGATGCCGCCTCTGATGCATCGCGGGATTCAGGAACTGCAGGCTCAGCATCATCATCACAAACACCGCGCCCAGAATCTCCCGCGTCTTGCGCTGCGCCAGCCAGCGGTCGATCCACGCAAAGATGGCCCGCACCAGCAGGATGTTGAAGGCCGCAAAGACCAGCAACCCCAGCGCCGCCCAGCCACTCAGATCATGCCGCGCCATCGTGATGCCTGCCCAGATACCCACGCAGCACAGGCCCCC
>PMOF01000225.1:1088-9803 GCA_003162495.1 Acidobacteriaceae bacterium | reverse complement strand
TGGAACACAAGGCCGGTGCTCAAGCGGGTGGCGTTGATGTTGGAGCGGCCACCGCCGATCTGGGGGCCAAAATTCTCATGGGTGTACTGGTAATCCGCCTGAAACACGCGAATCGACAAGTGATGGTTAAAGAGCGGTGTGGCGTAGTCCACGCCACCGCCCGCGGTCACCACCGCGCCGTTGACATCCGACTGAAAGTACGGGCCTCCTACGTGCTCCACACCAACCAGCCCGTGAACGAAAGGCGTAAGGTCCGCACCCGGAAGCCGGAAAATCACGCCCGCCGATCCACCCGTCATATCGTCCTTGGGGCTCACCCACGGATTCTGCGCCTCGTTCATGAGGTGCATATCGAGAACAATTTCGACGCCCGCATAATTGTTGAAGTAGCGAGCGACACTGCCAATGCCTCCACCGATAATGGCATGGTAAGGAATGCCAATCGACGTGCCCCCGGCCTGCGGTACCTGTACGGTTCCATGCGGCGCGATGTAACTGTAACCGCCAAAGATGTCCCACTTCGACGGCGAATCACTCGCCGGAGCCTTTGGCTTGGCTGAATCTTGAGCAACTATGCCAGTCGGCACCAGTGCCACAAACGCCAGGGCAAATCCCCAGCTCATAAACTTCGAAACACGACCGCACATGCGTTTATCCTCCGCAATTAAAACTGAATCAACTGACAGGTAGGCTGCTCGAGAGTGGATTCAAACTCGGGCTGGCCAGGATCCGACCTACGCTAGCGGACCGCTACTGCCCTTGCAGCAATACTAAAAGTACCATAGGTCAGTTCGGGCAGATTACATTTTTTCAATGAGTTGACGACCGTCTCCCCTTGACATCCGGTAACGGTCATCGGTTACTTCAGTGAGTTACCCGAGTTACGACTTCCCAAGCCCACTTACCCGACGTTCAGCGTCTTTAACAGGCTGCGAGGTTCGCGCTGTATCTTTTCCTGGAGCAGTGTAATCGCATACAAAAGTTGCTCGGGACGGGGCGGGCACCCGGGGACATATACGTCCACCGGAATCACCTGATTCACCCCTTGAAGCAGGGCATAGTTGTTGAAAACCCCGCCTGAAGTTGCGCACGCTCCCATTGAGATCACCCATTTTGGTTCGGGCATCTGGTCGTAGAGCCGTCGAATGACCGGGGCCATCTTTTGGGAAACCCGCCCGGCAACCACCATTAAATCGGATTGCCGCGGGGAGGGCCGGAAGACTTCGGAGCCGAATCGCGCAATATCGAACCGCGCCGCGCCCATCGACATCATTTCAATGGCGCAGCATGCCAGGCCAAACGTCATCGGCCACACTGAGCTCTTGCGCACCCAGTTCACGGCAAAATCCAGCGAGGTCAGAAAAACGCCCTCCGGCTGCTCGTAGCCGTAGGTCACTTCCTTAAGCTTGGCTCGGTTCAGAGCACTGCTCTCCAACGCGCCAAAAAGATAGTGGTCTTTCTCTACCGTCGCCGCCATGTTGATAATATACAACTCCCGTCGTCAAGCCGGGATGTTCCAGAATGCTCTAATTCCGACAATTTTCTTGATCGGTCATGATTCCTTGTTTCGTCCCTCTGCCCACCTCGTCTCCGAGCCTTTATCTGCAAAAAATCCCTTCCCCTCCCATTTCCTTTTTATTTTCCTCAAAGGCAAACGTTCCCTGAGCGTCTCGATTGCCGCTACTCTTGCCCTGCCCGGATTCATGAAAAGATATCGCCGCTTCAACCAATCAGCCGTCCCGCCTGTTACGCTGTCAAGCGAGGCAATTTGAACATGCTCAAGATCGAAGCCATTCTCCAGCCTTCCAAGCTGGACGCCGTCAAGGAAGCCCTGCTGGATGCGGGCATCGAAGGCATGACCATTCTCGAAGCCCGCGGCCACGGCCGGCAAAAGGGCCACACCGAGTTCTATCGCGGCCGGGAATACACGGTTGACCTTCTGCCCAAAGTCAAGATCGAACTGGTCGTCGTCGAAGACATGAAAGAGAAGGCAATCCAGGCCATCATTGGCGCCGCTCGCACCGGTCGCATCGGCGATGGAAAGATTTTCATCAGCCGCATCGAAGAAGCCATTCGCATCCGCAACGACGAACGCGGCGAAACCGCCCTCTAGGAGCTGGTTGAAAAATTCTCGTCGGATGAAGGGTACGGGCTTAGCCCGTACATAAGCCCGGAGGAATGACCAGGGCTTTAGCCCCTGAGGTTCAGAAGTGGGCTTCTAATGCTTTCTTCAACAAGCTCCTCGCCAGCTCCCTCGAATTCGGCGCCGCATGCCCCTGCCCGTCCCTTCGCAGGATTCCGGGCCAACTCCCGCTCAGGAACGCAGCGAAGCCTCCGCCCAGACCACTCCGTCGGCATAGGCTCGCATCAGCCTTTCATGGTTCAATCCATTGGCTTCCACAATCCGGTCGCAGGTTGCCCAATCGCCCTGTTCATGCGACTCCAGCCACGCCAGCGGACTGCGTTCGCGGTTCGACGTTCCCTGCAAAGCCTCGCAAATCTGATTGCGCAATGGCAGTGAGGGCGTCAGTTCCTCCATGGGAAGCTGCAACATGACTGGCAACAGGCTCAGCATCCCCAGCAGGTACTGTTCGCTAGGGTCCAGCCCGCACCAGTTCGCGGCCAGCTCACAAAATCGAGCCCGCACCAGCGCTATATGCAGAATCGTCGGCGGCTGATCGCTGTTCAGTTCGCTCAGCACCGACACTGACACGATGCGGCGAAACGTATCCTCGCCAACGGCAAGGATGGCCGACTGAATAGAGCGAATCTCCTGGTGGAATGCGTAAATCGGCGAGTTCACCAGGCGCAGCAGCCGGTAGGTGAGAGAGGGGTCGCGCAGCACCAGCTGGCTCACCTGCCGCACGTCGATCGGATCGCGATAAAGCTGCCGCACAATCTCGAAGTGCGAAAGCCAGTTCGACGGTACCTTGCGCTTCTTCAGCAGCACCGGCAAGTGAAAGTAGTCCCCCTGGAACAGCGTGAATCCCTCTTCGCACGCCTGCCGGAAATCCTCCTGCATTCCCACCTTCTTCGCCACCACGGCCGGCGAACCGGTTCGCAAGCGCAGCACGGCCCGCCGCTTCTCGGTGTCGAGCGCTGTGAAATCGACCCGGATATAGTCGGCCAGCTCCGCCAGCGGCTGCAATTTCGGGTCTGCCGTAAAGTCGTCGAGCGCCAGCTTGAATCCGCGAAGCTTCAGCGCCCGGCACGCGTCTACCTGCTTCGCCGTCATTTCCGCGCTGGCCGGGATGGTCAGCACCGTCATCTTCGCCGCCAACACCAGCACCAGATCCTCGGTCAACGCTTCCAGCGTGCAGTTCACAAACGCAGGCAGCCCATTCGTGAGCCACTCCAGGCCAAAGATCACCGCATTGTCGAGCATCGTGCAGGCGGCCGTCTCCGCGTCCCGGTTGGTCAGCGCCTCGGGAGCATTTCGAAACAGCAGCTCGTACCCATGCACCCGCCCCCGCAAGTCCAGAATCGGTTGCCGCGCAACATACCGCGTCTCCCCTTCCCACTTGGACAGATCGTTTTCAGGAACCTTTGCCGGTGTCGCGTGCGTTGCCATGCGGAGCCCTCCAGAAGCATTCATCGACTGCCACCTGGAAAACTTGAGGGCATCTGGAGTTTTATGTCAGCATCTTCAGGCCGTGCTTTTCGACGATATCCAATAACTTGAGCGCCATCCCGCTGGGCCTCTTCACGCCAGACTCCCACTTCTCGACGGTCGATTCGCTGGTGTTGAGGTAGCGGGCAAAGACCGGCTGGCTCACATGCTGGCTCTCGCGGATCCGCTTGATCCGATGCGGCGCCATCGCGGTGGGAACCGAAAGGCAGGACTCGTCAAATTCCCGCATTGTCGCCTTGTCGATTGTGCCGGCGCGATACATCCCCGCAACGCTACTATGGATCGCTTCAAAAGCATCACTCTTGAATTTGCGATTCCTCGTCATGGCATATCTCCAATAATTCCTTGAGGTTCAATTCCTTTGCAATGTCTGCATCCGTTTTCCGCGAGTAGATCCCTGCCAGAGCTCGGAAACTCCGCAACTCCTCCGCATCGATGTTCGCCCGATCCTTCTTTGCAAAGAGATAGGCGTAGACCCAATACCTTCCGCCCTTCGCAACAACAATCGACCGGTAGAGATTCTTCCCCAACCGCTTCTTGTAAACCCCGCCGCCCAAATCGTCCGCTTGTCCACGAATCAATTAGCGCATGGCGGAACAAAGCTCGGAATCCGCGATCAGCGCCTTGCGAGCCGCCTTGCTAAACCACGGCGTCTTGAACGAACGTTCCGCTTTCGGGCACCATCGACCATCTTGTTGAGTGTAGCACCAGGTGCTATTAAATTTCCGTGCGGAAATTTCGGCTCCGACATGGGCCATAAACACTAAAGAGCCCGGCAGACCCGGCCCTCACGGATTCGCCTGAAGGCGCAAATCGTGTCGTCTTTCCTGTTCGCCGCACCAAAATTACCCTTTCCGCGCAAACATCGCTTATTCTGTTAAAACGTCCTTACTTGCTTCGGCGAGCCACACACAATCCTTTATGAATCCAGTCGCTTTCGCGGTTGACGATCTTCGGGAGCAGTATCTGCGGGAGATGGCGCTCGTCCGCCAGACCTGCGAACGCACCGGAGACGGCACCGCCGCCATTCGCCGGCGCTCCGCCGTAGTCGACCGTATCCTCATTGAAATGTGGCGTCGCGCCTTCGCCGGCCTGCCTTCCCAGAGCATCGCCCTGCTGGCCCTGGGCGGCTACGGACGCAAAGATCTTTTTCCCTATTCCGATATCGACGTCCTCTTCGCCTTTGCCGACGAACGAATCGAGCTCCAATCCAAAGACGCGGTCCAGGCCATGATTCAGGGCATGTGGGACATCGGCCTCCGCGCCAGCCCCAGCTCCCGCACCGTCAAGGAAGCTGCCCGCTTCGACCCCGACAACCTGGAGTTCACCCTCGCCACTCTCGACCGCCGCTTTCTGGCCGGCCAGTTTCCCCTCTACCAGCAGCTCCACCAGGTCACCTTTCCCGGCCTGGTGCTCAGCGAGTGGAACACCATCACGCAAAAGCTGGGCGAGATCGCCCGTGCCCGCCACGCCAAATACGGCAACACCATCTTTCATCTCGAACCCAATCTCAAGGAGTGTCCCGGCGGCCTGCGCGACTACCACCTCGCCGTCTGGTTCGCTCTGCTCTTCCACTTGAAGGAGACCAAAGAGTGGCCACGCCAGCGCGGAGGCGTCTTCCAGAGCGCCCGCGGCGACGCAGAGGCCGCCTTTGACTTCCTCGCCGCCGCGCGGTGTTTTCTCCATTTCCGCCACGGCCGCGACGACAATGCCCTCGACTGGCAATCCCAGGACGAAGCCGCGGCCAACTCCATTGGCCTCGAAACACGAGGCACCGCCGACCCCTCTTACTGGATGCGGACTTACTATCGCCATGCGCGCATCATCTATCGCCGCGCCGCGCTGCTCATGGAGCACCTGCCCGCTCCGGTCAGCTTCTACAAGCAGTTTCGCCGTCGCCGCACTCCCATCGCCGGAACCGATTTCCTCCTCGATCAGGGCCGCATCGACATCGTTCCCGGAGCCCAGTTCAACGACACCAGCGCCATCCTCCGCATCTTCTCCCTCATGGCCACCCATGGCTACACCCTTTCGCAGGCTGCCGAAGACCGCATCACCGACGCGCTCCCCGCCCTCGCCATTCACATTCCTGAAGGTCCTTATCTATGGAACGCGCTGCGCGAAGTCCTGCTCGGGCCCCACGCCGCTCACGCCCTGCGCACCATGCACGCCCTCGGCGTACTTGAAATGCTCATCCCCGAGTTTCATGGCATCGACGCCCTGGTCATTCGCGACAGCTATCACCGCTACACCGTCGATGAACACACCTTCCTCACCATCGATAACGTGCATAGCCTGCGCCAACCCGCCCACGACTACGAACACCGGCTCGCCCAGTTGCTGCCCGAAATCGACCGCCTCGACCTGTTTCTCCTCGCTCTGCTCTTGCACGACACCGGCAAAGCACGCCGCACCGGCGAACACACTTCACAGAGCGTCGAGCTCGCCGACGCCTTCCTCGCCCGCCTCGATTTCGACTCCGAAGAGCGCGAGTCCATCCTCAAGCTCATCCGCCTGCATCTGGAAATGTCGGCCGCCCTGCGCCGTGACATCTTCGACATCGAGAATGTTCGCGGGTTTGCGGAAAAAATCGGCAGTCCGATGCTTCTGAAAATGCTCACCCTCATGACCTACGCCGACATCAAGGCCGTGAATCCCGACGCCCTCACGCCCTGGAAGGCCGAAAATCTCTGGCAGTTCTACATGGCCACCGCCAACTTCATGGACCGCTCCGTCGACGAGGTCCGTTACCACGCCGCCATCGATCCCACCTTGCTCAATCGCATCCGCTCCATGGTTCCGCCCACCCAGTTCGACGCCCTCAAGCAATTTCTTGAGGGCTTGCCCCAGCGCTATCTCCAGACCCGCCTGCCCGAACAGATTCGTCATCACTTCCAGATGGCCCTCAACCTCGAGCGCGATCCTGTCCAGCTCGACCTGCGCCCCAATCGCCAGCTCTTTGACCTCACCGTCATCACTCGCGATCGCTCCCGCCTCTTTGCCGACGTGGCCGGAGCCCTCGCCGCCTGGGGCATGAACATCGTCAAAGCCGGCGCTTTCTCCAACGAAGCAGGCATCATCGTCGATAGCTTCCACTTCACCGATGTCTTTCACACCCTCGAGCTCAACCCCTCCGAGAAAGATCGCTTCCTCGCCAATCTCCACGACGTGGTCGCGCAGAAAGTTTCCGTGCAGCAGTTGCTCGCCGCTCGCCGTCACCTCAACCATCCCGCCAACCTCAAAGTCGAAGTGGCCACTCGCCTCGAATTCGACTCCGAGTCCTCCACCCACTCCACGCTTCTTCAGGTTGTCGCCCAGGATGTGCCCGGCCTCCTCCGTCAGATCGCTCTCACCCTCAGCACCCACCAGTGCAACATCAAGGTAGCCCTCATTGACACGGAAGGCGAAACCGCCATCGACGTCTTCTACCTCACCAGCCGCGACGCCAAGCTTACCCCCGAAGACCAGCAATCTCTCACTGCCGACCTCGCTGCCGCCCTCCACTCCATGCGCGCTCCCCAACAGCGCATCGAGTCCCTCTGAATCCCTTTCATGAAGGTTCTAAATCCATAAAAATATTTAGCTGGATTCCTCATCTTTTCTTTATGTTAAACGGATTAATCCTTTGCGCCGAAGCTCTCCAACCTATTTAAAACTCCAGTCATGATGCCTATATCAGGCTAGAAAAGTTTTTGGCGACTGTTCGAATTCTTTTTGTAATCATCATGCTTTCTTTATGTCGTGTTTGCATTACTAGAGTCAATCCGAAGCGGCTGAACCTTATCCAGGGGTATGTCAATTCCTCTTTCAGATATCCCTGCGTTCAGATCGCCTGTGCTGCTCTGAAAGTTTGACCGGAGCGGAGATCGCAACTCGCAAGGCGCTCCGTTCGGCTTCATTCATGGGCTCAATTCGTTCCGTGTCATACAACAAACATTCTTCTTAGGAGGAAAAGTGCCGATGTACTTGAATTTGAATCGCCTAATGCAATCGATGGCCGGAGCAGCCATGGCAATCGCCATGATCGCTGGCGCTCAGACCCCGGCTCCGCTCGCACCTGCGCAGACACCCGCTCCGACGGCGACCCCGGCTGCTGCCGCAGATGCACCCGCCCCGCTCTCCACATTCGTTCTCACGGGTCCGCTGCAATGGCTGCCGCCGGCCACCTTCGATGCCGGACCGTTGGGCAAGCTGTCCGTCAACGGCATCTTGACCGGTTTTTCCGTGTTCCAGAACAATTCGGTAACCGGAGATGACAGTGCGCAGGCCACTCTGACCAATGGACAAATCTTCATCCAAAAAGCGGACGGGAAGCTTCAATACTTCGTCCAGGCGGGCGTCTACACCATGCCGACGCTCAGCGTGCCGTTCGTTAACGCCCAAAATACCTTGAATAACTTCTACGGGCCTGTTCCGGTCGCCTTCCTGAAGTTGCAGGCGGCTAAGAACACGCAGTTCCTTCTCGGCTCTCTGCCTACGTTGATGGGCGCCGAGTCCACCTTCACGTACCAGAACTTCAACATCGAGCGCGGCATTGTTTGGAACCAGGAAAACGCCATCAATCGCGGCCTCCAGGTGAATCAAACCTTGAATAAGTACCTGTCCGCTTCGCTCAGTTGGAACGACGGTTACTATTCCAACCGCTACTCCTGGCTCTCGGGCTCGGCGACCCTTACGAAGGGGCCTCATACCCTGGTGTACGACGGGATGGGGAACCTCGGACAGACCGTCTTTCAAACAGCGGCCACACCGGTGCAGAACAACGGCTACATGCACGCAGTGATCTATACATACGCCAAGGGCCCATGGATCATTTCGCCGTACTTCCAATACGGCAAGCTGCCGGCCAACGCGACGGTAGGCGTGCCCACGGGTACATCCGCAACCGGCGGCGCGATCAACGCCAGCTACGCCTTTAAGAGCGGCTTCTCGCTCCCGGTGCGCGTGGAATACCTCAAGAGTTCGGGGAGTGCCACCGACGGATCGGTCAACATGCTGGGCTTTGGACCGGGCAGCGGAGGCGTCACTTTTACTGCGACGCCAACTTACCAAAAGGGAGGCATGTATCTTCGCAGCGATCTCGC
>PMOF01000225.1:0-1083 GCA_003162495.1 Acidobacteriaceae bacterium | reverse complement strand
AATCGATTGCTCGCGACTTGATGACAACTTTGTTCGTGTAATTCGCTGCTTCATTGATCTGGTTTCACTAACTTCCGATTCCTCATTTCATCTTTATTGCGCCAACTCTAGGATTCACCTAACTCAGTCAGAAAGTCCCTGATCCATCCGAGTGGGAACTGCAGGAAGGCGAGTCTCACGAAATTCCCGGAATCAGCCGCCGGGAGCAGCCATTCCAACTTTACGATCCAGGAGAATATTCATGGCAGATCCAAAAGCACCGCAGATGCAGGCCACCCTGGGCCTTACCGGGTTGACCAGCAACGCAATGGCACTCATCGCCCCCGGCGCCTTCCTTTGGCTCACCTTCGTCATCCAGGCCGGAACCGGAACCACCGCGCCCACCATGTGGCTGGGCATCTTTGGCGCCCTGCTGCTTTGCCTGGCCACCGCCGTCGCCTACGCAGAAATCTCCAAGCTCTATCCAGGCACAGGCTCCAGCTACTACTACGCCGAGCAGGCTCTGCTCTCTAAAGACAAAGCCTTCAAATACGCCCGCGTCGCCAAGTTCATTGTCGGCTGGGGCTCGCACCTTTATTACTGGGTCTATCCCGGAGTGATGGTCGCCACCACCGGCATCTTCGTCGGTTACGTAGTCGGCTTCCTCTATCCCAACTTCATGAGCGGTGGCAATCCCGGACCGGTCTTCATGGGCCTGGTCGCCGTCATCTTCTCTTTCTTCGTCGCCTGGATCGCCCAGAAGGGCGCTGGCGCTTCGACGGCCGTCAACCTGGCGATCAATGTCGTGCAGATCTCCGCGCTCATCGTCTTCAGCGTGCTGGCGCTCGGTTACCGCGCCAATCATCCTTCCGGCACCACCGGCTTCCAGTACGACGGCCAAACCCTTTCCACCTACACCTACCAGTTCCAAACCGCTAAGGACGGTTCCACGGTCCGCGACGCCAGCGGCACGCCTCTGCCCTTGCTGGACGCGGCAGGCAAGCCTGTTCCCTACGTCATCACTTACCCTGAGACGGATTCGACCGGCCTTTTCCTCACCCACCCCAAAGCGTCCTCGGTGGTTGCGCCGCACAAATTCAGTTA
>PMOF01000025.1:4903-6251 GCA_003162495.1 Acidobacteriaceae bacterium | reverse complement strand
AGGATGGGTCCATTCGCGGCCAGCGTATAAGCCGTCGAGCCCGTCGGCGTGGACACGATCACCCCGTCGGCGCGGAATCGCGCCACATTCTTGCCATCCAGTTCCACCGCGAACTCTCCCATGCGCGCGATGTCGCCCTTCGAGACCACCACGTCGTTCAGCGCCTCATAATTGGAGTGCTCTGCCCCATCGCGCCACAGCACGGCATGCAGCATGGCCCGCTCGTCCAGGTTATGGCAATCGTCGCACCAGCCCTCCAGCGTCGCGTAGAGGTCGGCCAGACGAACCTCGGTAAGGAATCCGAGCAGCCCCAGATTCACGCTGAGGATAGGCGTCCCCGTAGCCGCAAAAATCCGCGCCACCGACAGCAGCGTCCCGTCCCCGCCCAGCACGATCACCAGCTCCGGAGCCCATTGAGGCATCTCCGCCCGGTCCATTGCCGGAGCATCCGCGGTGTATTGGCCGCCATCCAGGTCCAGCAGCGGATCAAAGTCGTGCTGGCGCAGCCACCCGATCAGCTCCGGCAGCAGCCGTGTCAGCTCTTCCTTATGCGGCTTGCAAACAATCGCGGCGCGAATCATGCAGTCCCAGTGTAATCGCAAGGTCCCGTAAGTGGGCCAACAAGCCCAGCGCTGGATTGGAGTGATGCCACGCTATACCAGGCCGGCCCGAAGTTAAACCGGACTGAATGTGGTTGGCTAGCCAAGTCGTCCGTCAATTCCATCTGCATCCATATTGCTGCCTCAGTCGGATCGTCGCCAACCCGGAAACTCCGCCAACCCCGCTAACGCCGCTAACCACGCTTCGCATACAACAAAAACTCCCGGTTCCCTTCCATCCCCGTAATCGGCGAAGGTATCGTCTCCACCACCTCCCAGCCCAGTCCCCGCACACCATCGCCCACTCGATCCACCGCCAGCTTGTGCGCCTCGGGATCTTTCACGATCCCTCCCTTGCCCACCTGCCCGCGTCCCGCCTCAAACTGCGGCTTCACCAGGATCACCGCCTCCGTAAGCCCAGGTGCAGCCGCGAACACCGGACCCAGCAGCAACGTCGCCGAAATAAACGACACGTCCATCACCAGCAACGTGAGCTTTGGCTCACCCCGTCCCTCTTCCAGCGCGCCGGGTGCAAGGTTGCGTGCATTGTTGCGCTCCAGCAGACGCACACGCGAGTCGTTGCGCAGCTTCATCGCAATCTGCCCAAATCCTGTATCGACAGCGGTCACGTGCGCCGCGCCGTGCTGCAAAAGGCAATCGGTAAATCCTCCCGTCGATGCGCCCACGTCCAGGCAGCCGCGCCCGCTCACCTCGATCGGCCAATGCTCCAGCGCCGCCGCCAGTTTCAG
>PMOF01000025.1:0-4793 GCA_003162495.1 Acidobacteriaceae bacterium | reverse complement strand
GCCTTCATCGCTCCCGCGCGCTTCTCTTGGCTGGCCTCAAAGCAGCGCTTGTCCAGATCATCCCCTGTGGGCTATCGTGGCTCTTGGCAATGCTACCAATTCAACCCAATCCCCACCCTTCCAATCCGGTTCCCCCCCTGCATCGTACTGCTGATGGGGATGGGATCAGAGCACAAGACGAAGGGATTGAAACCATGGACGAATCCGCGCTGCTCGAAGCCGTGGCGGAGGGGAACCAGGCTGCCATGGCAGCGGTCTTTGACCGCTACTCGCGCATCGTCTATTGCATTGCCTTGCGGGTCTTGCGCGAACCTGGATTGGCAGAAGACGTGATGCAGGAAGTTCTTCTTCAAGTGTGGAAGCGACCGCAGAGCTTCGTCGCCCAGCGCGGAAACCTTGCTGCGTGGTTGAGCGTGGTCACTCGCAACCGCGCCATCGACGTGCTGCGCAGGCGTTCCCCACTGGAACCGCTGGACGAACGTCCCCTGCCCGACCCCAGGGACATGACCGTTGCCAGCGAGCAAGGCTGGCTGCTGGACAAAGTGAGGAGCGTGCTCGATACGCTGCCCGCCGAGCAACAAGGCCCCCTCGAGCTGGCATATTTTCAGGGATTGAGCCACACCGAGATTGCGCAGAAGACAGGTTCCCCGCTGGGAACCGTGAAGACCCGGATTCGCGCCGGATTGATGACCATTCGAAAGGCGATGAACGCATGAAAGACAGCCTGCACATTGCCGATACCGATCTGGCGCTCTACGCCATGGGCACACTCTCCGAGGCCGAGATGGAATCCGCGCGCGCGCATCTCGAAGTCTGCGCCCGCTGCAAGGAAGAGCTGCGTCAAAACACCATGGCCCTGGCCGCCTACGCGCAAACCACTCCTGCCGCCGCGCCCCCCGACGGCGCCAAGCAGCGCTTCATGGCCCGGCTCTCCGCAAGCCCTCAGCATCAACCCATCGCCCCCGCGCACGCCAGGAAATCAGCCCCCTCCTGGCGCGAGTTCATCACGCGTCCTCGCGCACCCTGGGCCGGCGCGTTTGCCGGCGCGCTTGCCGTTCTCCTCTTCGGCGTCGGCCTCGACGACATTCGCGAACGCGCGCAAATTCGCCCGCTACTCAGCAAAGCCCAACACGGCGCAATCGACTCCGCACAACTCGCCCAGTTGATGGAACTGCTGACCTCGCCCCAGGCGCAACGAGTGGCGCTGCACCCGGCTCCTGTCGCCTCGCCTCCGCCTGAGGGCCGCGTCGTCTACGAAGCTCGCACCGGCAAACTGCTGATGACGGCTTCCAACCTGCATCCCTTGCCCGCGGGGAAAACCTACGAGCTGTGGATTCTGCAGCCCGGCGGCAAGAAACCTCTGCCTGCCGGAACTTTTGCGCCGGACAGTGCCGGCAACGCCGCCATGATTCTTGCCCAGGCGCCTGCCGGCCTCACCGTCCAGGGATTTGGCGTGACCATTGAAAATGCCGGCGGGTCAGACACCCCCACGCTGCCCATCGTTCTCTCCGGCCTGTGAATCGGCGGCTGCACGCAATGCCGCATCGGCAAACAGTCAAAGGCCATTCCCGCGCGAGGAATGGCCCTTTTGACTGCGTCTTTTCAATTGACTCCCCGCTGCGCTAGGGCAGCGTTCGGCAAACCTGCAACGCTGTCTGCGTGCCGGTGGGCGCCGGCTCCAAACTCGGCGGCAGATTGCACGGTTGGCCGTAGCCCGGGATGCGGCTGGTGGTGTTGGTGTTCCCGGTTGACCCCGTCTGTGTGCTCACTCGCACATCTACAACATTGCCCTGCACCAGGACCGTGGTGTCTGTCAGATCCAAATCTGTGCGGAGGATGGTGATGTACGGGCTGTCTGGAGAAGCTACATACACTTTGCCAAATATTGAGTTCTGCGTGGAGACCACAGTTCGCGGATGGCCGATGACAGGAAGCGTCTTTTCCACTGTATGATCGCTCAGGGAAACGATCGTCACCGTTCCGTCGGTCTGGTTGGCCGTATAGGCACGGCTTCCATCCGCCAATACGGTCACGCTGGCGGGATTGTTGCCCACCGCAATCGTATAAGTGGTTCCGAAGGTCGCACTATCGTTCCCGAACTCGTCCTCGCTCACATCGACGACGCTGATGGTTCCGCCATCGTAGTTGGCCACCACCAGTTGCGCCGTAGCAGTGTTGTATTCGGCATACACCGGGCCGGCAACGGCGGTCATGCCGCTGGTCCCGTTGGGCGGCGCAATGCCGGTCGCAGCTACCGCGGTTGTGGAGAGCGGAAGGGTTGGATGGCAGGTCACGGTCTGACCGTTCTGGTTGAGAAACGGTGTGCAGGCGTCCAGCGTGTTGTTCTGGCTGTTGATGACTGAGACTGTGTCGTCTCCCCGGTTCAGCACAAAGAATCGCCGGGTGTCCGCGCTCTGCACTGCGTAAACCGGGCACTTGCCCACAGGAATGTTGGACGAAACCGTGGAGCTCGAAACTTCAATCGCGTCTGCAAAGCCTGTTGGCGCCGTGGTAGGCGAGGTGTTGCAGGCTGTGCCGCTGGATACATTGCCCTGGCTGATCGCGTAGTCGCGCTGGCCGAGAATGCTCGGACCCACGATAGCTATCGGCGTGGTCGCGACCGGAATCGCAAGCTTGAATGCCTCAGCGCCTCCGGCGCCGAGTGAAAAAACATCCGCCACATTTCCAAACAGGTCAGCAGCCCAAAGTCCGACCGACGGCGAGAAAAGGTTGACGGTCTGAGCCGTGCTGGCCAGCGAGGAATAGGTTACAAACTTGGCCTGCAGGGTAGGAGAAATAGGGAAATTGCTCAAGGTGCCGTCGCTGTTGACAGTAAAGCCATTGGCCCCGATTTCGTCCATGGTAAACGTGGTCGGGCCGGGGCCTATGGGTGCGGTGGCCAGCACCGAATCGCCGGAATAATCGATGATGGTGACAATGCCGGGCGTGGTCACTGAAGGTGCCGAAACCACCACCGCATACGAGCCTGGCTGCGGGGCGGGCCCGCTGGCGTTTATAGGCGTAACCACCGAGCGATATTGGCTGCCGCATCCGGCAATCAGGGCTGCAGCCACAAGCACCGCGCCCGCCTGAACCAACCGCGCGCGCGCCTGGCCTGCATTCATCGGAAAAAGCATCATTCAGTTCGTATCCTGCTTACTTGCTGATTGTAAATCAGCCAACCCGAGGGTTAGACGCAGCCCGGCCCGACCTGTTGCTGGCGCGCCCTTCGGCCGACCCATTCCGCGGCTGAACGATAGGATGGAGCGTGGCTGACATGAAACTTCCCTGGCAGTCGAAGCTGGTACTGCTCCTGGTGCTGCCTTTTGCGGGCGTTGGCGTGGTGCTCAATATCCCCTGGTGGGCCGCGCAATCGCCCCAGGTCGCCGTCTGGACCGTCGGCCTGAGCCTGCTGCTGGCCATCGTAGTCGTTAAGTTGAGGGCCGCCACGCCGACGGCCGCCGCCACCGGCGCGGTCATTACCGCGAGCCTCATGTTTTCTACCATCGTCTTCCCTTATCAACCTTGGCACACGGCCCTGATTCCCGTGCTGGCGGTCTTTCTGCTCGCCCATGTCGCCACCCGCCTGGGCCGCGCGCAAAAGGAGCGCCTCGGCATCGCGGAGCGGCGTCGTGGCCGGCTCGCTTCCCAGGTAGCCGCCAATCTTGGAGTGGCCGCGCTCGTCTCCGGCGAAGTCGCGCAGACCTGGTTTGCCCATACCCTTGCGCTGCATCGCGCAACTCTCGCCCCCATGGCGCTATTCGCCGTTGCGCTGGCGGCGCTGTCTGAGGCCGCGGCAGATACCGTTTCCTCTGAAGTGGGCCAGGTGATGGGCGGCCGGCCGCGCATGATCACCACCCTGCGCGCCGTCGAGCCCGGCGTCGACGGCGGAATCAGCCTGGTAGGCACACTGGCCGGCGTAGCCGCGGCAGGCATCGTCTCCCTTACCGGCACCCTCGCCCTTCGCGGCGACTTTTCCATGTTCTGGATCAGTTGCGCCGGCGGCCTCTTCGGCCTGGTCTTCGACAGCTATCTGGGCGCAACCCTGGAGCGCTGGGGCTGGATCAACAACGACGCCGTGAACTTCCTCTCCACCGCCAGCGCCGCAGCCTTCGCGCTCGCACTTTTAGCGCTGTTTTCTCATTGAAAAACTCACGTGGATGAAGGGTACGGGCTTTAGCCCCTGAGGTTCAGATGCTGGGACTTGCAATGCTTTTTCAACNNCGCTCGCCCTCCTCCGACCCGCCCTCGACAGACATCCGCGGACGTGGCGAGGTCAGCACATCCAACCCCTCCGCAGCGCAAATTGCGTGGATCCTGAACAGATGCGTAGCATCGCTGACGATTACCAGCCGTCGCAAGCCGTTGGCGCGCGCAATCACGGCAATGCGGCGAGCGGTATCCTCGCTGTTCCGGCTCTCGGTTTCTGCAATGATGGCGTCTTCGGGAACGCCCTTGCTCATCAGATACTCGCGGCCCACGGCGCCCTCGGAGTATTCGTCTCCGCCTCCGCCTCCAAGAGTGATGATCAGAGGCGCGATCCCGCGATCGTAAAGCGCCAGAGCGTGATCCAGACGGGCGCGAAATACCGGCGAGGGCCGCCCGTCATACTCCGCCGCTCCAAACACCCCGATGGCGTCTGAAGGGGCCGCCTGATCCTGCCCGGCATAGTGCTCAATCTGCACATAGACCCAGCGGCACCACATGCCCCCGGCAACGACCGCTGCCACGAGCAGCAAGAGCACCGCACGCAGAATCCAGTTGCGGCCCTTCGGCCCAGTCGGTTTCAAGTC
>PMOF01000298.1 GCA_003162495.1 Acidobacteriaceae bacterium | reverse complement strand
ATGCGGCGAGCGAAGCTAGCGCGATGGCCGCCGCGAGCAATGCGCAAAAGACGGCCGCTTGCCAAAGCGGCGGGGCGGGAATGCGAACGTCTGCCAGGGTAAGCGAACCGAAAAAACGCACCAGCGCGGCGCCGAAGTGAAGCGGCAGAGCGACCAGCATGGCTGGAACTACTGCGTATGCTGGACCAATGAAAGCAACGAGCAGAGTGATCAGCGCGGCCGGCATCAAGACCACAAGCAGCGGAAGGATGAACAGATTGACGGGCAGCGCAAACAAGGTGATGCGATGGAAATAGACGGCCATGGGAAGCGCCATGGCCAGCTCCACGATGCAGGAGACGACGATGAGTTCGGAGGCGCGGAGCAGAAAGCGCACCGCCGAGGGAAAAATTTGCCACGCGATGCGGCCTTCAAAGCTACCATGCGCGGCCGCCTGCAACGACGCTGCAAACATGCGCAGCATGACGCGAAATTGCGCCAGCCGCGGAGGTAGTTTGGCGTCGATGGCCACAAGGCGGAGGTCGCGCATAGCGGTTATATAAGGGTGGATGCTGCCTTGAAGCAGCGGCGCGGCGATGCCGGCGATGGAGATGACAGCAAGCAGCGTCATCTGGAAGCTAGAGTCGAACAGGCTGCGCGGGCTTACGGCAAGCAGGCACAGGGCCGCGAAGCCAATGGTGTTCAGGGGGCTGCGATCACGATAGAGCAGGCGGCCGAGCAGGTAGAGCGTCACCATCCAGAATGAGCGCTGCACAGGCGTGCCGAAGCCGGTGAAGAGCGCGTAGGCAAAGGAGGCAGCGATGGTGAGGAATGTGGCTGGAACGCGCGGCAGGCGCAAGCGGCGCGCGAGCCAGAAGATGAATCCGGCAACGATCGCCAGGTGGAAACCGGAGACGACCAGCATGTGAAAGGAGCCGGTGCGCTCAAATCCGACGCGCAGCGAGTGAGTGAGGTAAGTGCGGTCGCCGGTGATCATCGCGGCCAGCATGATGGCGTCGTCCTGAGTGAGACGCAGGGGCGCAGGCAGGCGGCGCATGGCGGCGGGCAGGTCCAAAATGCGCGCGCTTGCGGCGTGTTGCCAGCTGCTGAGGCGGCAGGCGAGGTACAGTCTGGGCGATGAGCCAGTAGGGGCCGCGCCCTCGATCCGTTCAATGCGATCGATAGAGACCGTGGCCGTGGAAGTGATGTTCTGGTCGAGGAGATAATCCGCGCGGCTCCACGCGCCGGGGTCGTGATAAATTTCCGGCGGCAGCAAGCGGACAACGGCGCGAACGCGCTGGCCGCACGCGAACGGTTGAGGACTCGATGGCGCGGTTGACTTGGCGGGTTGCGGAGGCCAGCGCACGGTGAGGCGCACGCCACCGGCGACCGAAGCCTGGGCATCGATGGAGTCGGTGACGACTTCAAGACTGGAGACGCGCAGGTCGATGCGCTGCGCGGGGCGTTGCACGGATTGCTGTTCGGAATCCGCGGCCGGATGGGCGGGGTCGTTGTCGTTCAGGTTCTGTTCCGTTTCACCGCGAACGGGACCGGCGTCCACCACGGTTCCTTCCACGGTGCGCAACAGGCCGTCAGAGAGTTCGGCGAGTTGAGGCGCAGGGGCCGGGTGAGGCTCCATCCAGCCGCACCACGCGCCCAGCAAGAGCCACATCAGCGTGAGCGGAAGCCACGCGATGCGCTGTGCGCGAAAGGCAGCCAAGCCACACAGCGCGGCTAAGAGTGACAGTGCGACGAGCACCAGGCTTGGCCGCAGCCAGAGCCAACGGGCGGCGGCGATGCCCGCTGCGAAGAGCCACGCAGCGTGGAACAGAGGAACGGCGCTCAGGCCGGCGGATGCGGGACTGCTGGAAATTTGCGCGGAGCTGGCGGGCTCGTGTTGCATCGCACCTGGGAATTGAAGCGCTCGGAATTTGAAAGGGTTCTATGGGGGACAAGCGTATCAGGCGTAGCGCAACTGGACCACTGTTTCGATATGGAACGTCTGGGGAAATAGATCGGCGAGGGTGACGGATTCGATCGCGTAGCCTGTGGCGAGCAGCGCGCGCAGGTCTCGCGCCAGCGTTGCCGGATCGCAGGAAACATAGACCAGTGCCGGTGCGGCTACCTGCGCAAGCTGTGCGACCGTTTCCGAGCCGAGACCAGTGCGCGGCGGGTCGACGACGATCAAGTCGGGGCGAGCGAAATCGGAATGCGCCGTTTTGCCGCGACGGAGAAAATCGAGGGTCTCGGCGCGGACAGCGGTTGCGGAAGTGCCGTCGAGGTTATGTTCAAGCGCGTTGACGGCGGGCGGAGCGGACTCGACGGCAACCACGCGGGCGAAGCTGGCTGCGAGTGGGCGGGCGAAGAGGCCGACGCCGGCGAAGAGATCCCACGCGAGTTGGCCTGCGTGTCCGGCGGTGACACGCTCGACGAGCGCGTCGACGAGCCAGCGGTTGACCTGAAAAAATGCGCCCTGGTCCACGCGATAATCGAAACCCGCGGCGCGATAAGAAATCGAAGCGGCTCCCCAGCGTTCGAGGGTGCGCGAAGGATGGCCGGGGCGTCCTCCCGCGGCAAGTTCCGCGCTTTGGAGCGCGGGGATGCGCTCGTGAAGAGTCTGCGCGAGGGTCGCGAGCGAAACTTGTGCGGGCTCGGTGGTGAAAAACGTGGCGAGCAAAGCGGACTCGGCAGGATCGCAGAAGAGAGACAGCTCAGTGGGACGAAGATTGGCCGGGAGACGAAGAACGCAAACGACTGCGGCCTGAGCGGCAGCGAGCAACAATGGCGCGGCGATCGGACATTCGCGAATGGGAATGACTGTGTTGGTGCGGCGCCCGTGATAGCCGAAATTTCCCTGGGCGTCGAAAGCAACGCGGATGCGATTGCGATAATGCCACGGATCGGCGGCGAGGATTGTTATCTCTTGAGGAGGCTGAACGCCGCCGCGCTCCAGGGTCTCGCGCAATATGGCTTGTTTGAATTTGAGTTGCGTCTCGTAGTTGGTGTGCTGATAGTGGCAACCGCCGCATGCGCCGAAGTGAGGACAGGCAGCGGCGATGCGGTCGGGAGAAGCGACCTCGATTTCATCGGGATCGGCTGTATCGTAGCCGCGCTTGTTTTGCGTAATGCGCACCCTGACCTGTTCGCCGGGCAGTGTGAGCGGCACAAACACGGCTTTGCCTTGCATGCGCGCGAGAAATGCTCCGCCATAAATCGGCTTAACGATCTCGACGAGCTGAGACTCGGCCTGTTCGCGCGATGGTTTGATGGCTGCGGGTTTTGCGGACCCGGCGTGCGCGGTTTGGTTTGAGCGAGGCTTCATTGCTGGCTCATGTAAAACAGGCTGAGGCGCGGAAGGCCGTAGTGAACCAGTAATTGCTTCTGAACAAACTGGCGTTCCACCTGGCGCAATTGCACAGCGCCCATGCGGGCCCGATAGGGAGCCAGTTCGCGTGCGGCGTGCGCCTTGAGGCCAACGAGCAGATCTTCAGGAGCGGCGGCGGTGAGTGCGGCAAACAGTTTTTCTTCGAGCACAGTGAGGATGCGTTCGAGGGCTTCCATGTCAAGGCCCGACGGCGTGGCGTTGTGCGCAGCGTCGTTGTCCGTCGATGAGGCGCGGACTTCAGCAGCCAATTCGCGCAGCCGGATTGCGGTCGCGGTGCATGCTTCAGGAGCTACGGCAGCGGAGTCAAGTGCGGCGGAGGCAGATTCAAGATGCGCGGCCACGCGCTGCGGCTCGAAGCCCGACTCGCGGCTCTCCGTTTGCGGGACGGCTGTGCCGGCGGCCGCTTCGCGCAGCTCTTCGGCTGCTTGCATGACAGCCTGCGCGCACCACGCCAGTCCATTGACGCGCCGTCCGCCGCGGCGGACGGCCTTGTAGCGCGCTTCGTATTTGTCGAAGGCCGCGTCGATGCCGCGCAGAGCCGCCTCGAGCGGAATGCCTGCGTCGCGCCAGGTTTCAATCAACGCCCAGTCAAGCGTGGAGAGCAGCAGGATCGCCCCGCGGCGCTGCTGAAAGCGCTCTTCAATTTCGGTGAAATAATTGAAGTAGTTAAGCACGGCGCCTCAGTGCGCGCGGCTGCGCGGGCGGGGCGTGCGATTGCGTTCGAAGAGAATGAGCAGGCCATCGAGCGTGAGCATGTCGTCTATTTCGGAGATGAAGCGCGAGTCCCCGGAGATTTGCCGCGCCAGGCCGCCGGTGGCGATGACGCGCGGCTGCGCAGCCAGTTCGGCAATCATGCGTTCGAGGATGCCGTCAACTAGGCCGATGTAACCGTAGTAGAGGCCGCTCTGCAGGTGCGTGATGGTGTTGGTACCGATCACCTTTGCGGGGCGTTTGATGTCCACACGCCCAAGGCGCGCGGCGCGGGAAAAGAGCGCATCGGCGCTGATGCCGAGGCCGGGAGCGATGGCGCCGCCGAGGTATTCTCCGCGCGCTGAAATCACATCGAAGGTGGTCGCGGTGCCGAAATCCACCACGATGCATGGACCGCCGTAACGCTCAAATGCGGCGATGGCGTTGACCAGGCGATCGGCGCCCAACTCAGCAGGATTGTCGACCAGCACGGGCATGCCAGTCTTGATGCCCGGCTCCACAAACAGCGGCTGAACCTGGAAGTAGTCTTCGCACACCTGGCGCAGCGTGGAGTCAATGGGCGGCACCACGGAAGAGACGATGATGTGATGCACCTGGGTGGGCGCCATGCCGTGCATCTCGAAAAGATTGACAAACAGTACGCCGTATTCGTCCACGGTCTGGTCGCGGTGCGTAGTCACGCGCCAGTGAGCGACGAGTTCCGGCTTATCGCCGACTGATTTCTCATCATCGAGGCGGTAAATGCCGAGCACCGTATTCGTGTTTCCAACATCGAGAGCGAGCAGCATGATTCTCGGTCCTGGTTCTTATTTTGTATCGGCGTCGCGAATGCCGCCGGTCTGCACTGTCACTAATCCATCGGCGGTGCGCACCAGCAGAAATCCGTGTTTGTCCAGTCCGGCCGTGACGCCGATGCAGGCTTGCGGGCCGTGCACTTCGACCGATCGATCCCGCACCCATGTGGAAGCCTGTTCCACGCGCCGGGGGATCGCGGCAATTGCATCCGGATCGAGCAGCGCGAGCGTCTCACGCTCCAGCGATTTTAGCAGGGAGAGGAGCAACGCCTGGCGGCTGATGCGGCGCATGGCTACCATGTCGAGCGAAGTGGCGGGCGTGGAAAGTGAAGGGTCGAAGCTGCGCTGATGCACGTTGATGCCGATGCCGACCACGGCAAATGCGGCGGCGCCGGCATCGGTCTTTGCCTCGACAAGGATGCCGCCGGTTTTTCTGGCGCCAATGAGCAGATCGTTCGGCCAGCGCAGGTCCATGGCGAGACCCGAGATGCCGCGAATGGCATCGGCGGCGGCGAGTCCCGCAGCGAGGGGGAGGAGCGGCAATCGGTCAACAGGAATCTGCGCTCGCAACACGATGCTGACGTAGAGCCCCTCGCCTGCAGGCGAGTGCCAGGCGTGACCGCCGCGTCCGCGTCCGGCCCGCTGCTCATCGGCAAAATAGACTGAGCCGTGGGGCGCAGCGTTACGCGCGGCAGTTAACGCGTCGGTGTTGGTGGAGTCAGTGACCGGAGAAAAATTGAGCTTGCCCGCAAAGAGGGTGGAGGCCAGCGCGGTGTCCAGCGCCGCAAGATCGAACATCGGCTAGCGCGACTCCCTTGAAATGGCCATGGAAATGTCCGCGGCCTTCGCGGAGTGGGTGAGCGCACCCACGCTGATGAAGTCGACGCCGGTCTCGGCGTAGGCGCGAATATTTTCAAGCCGAATGCCGCCCGAGGCCTCGGTGGGAATCCACGGACTCTCTTCGCCGCTTTTTTTCTGCGCCTCGATTGCCTGCTTGATGCGGTCGACGGAGGTTTTCACGGCTTCGGGGGTCATGTTGTCGAGCAGGATGGCCTCCGCGCCGCATTCGAGGGCTTCCTCAAGCTCCTTGGGCGAGCGCACTTCCACCTGGACGCGCTGGCCTTTTCTGCGCTGCTCCAGCGCTTTCTTGAGCACCGTAGTCAGGCCGCCGCCGAGCGAGATGTGGTTGTTCTTGATGAGAATGCCGGAAGAGAGATCGAGGCGGTGATTGGTGCCTCCGCCGCACAGGACTGCGTATTTCTCAAGGGCGCGCAGGCCGGGGACGGTCTTGCGCGTGTCCAGAAGGCGGGCGTGGGTGCCGTGAATGGCGTCGGCGTATTGCCGCGTGAGCGTGGCGATGCCGCTGAGATGCTGCAGCAGGTTGAGAATGACGCGTTCACAGCTCAGCAGCGCGCGCGCATTGTGGCGGATGACGGCCAGCACCTGACCGCCGTGGATGCGCACGCCGTCAAAGATTTCAGGATGGTGGATGACTTCAAAACGGGTCTGCGCCTGGGGACGCGGATCGAGGCGGGCAAAAATTTCAAGCAGGCGGGGGATGGCGCCGAGGCCGGAGACGACCATCTCCTGGCGGGCCAGGATGCGGGCGGTGGCGCGCAGGTCGGGATCGATGGTGAGATTGGTGGTGGCGTCGCGGGCGGCCTGATCTTCAATCAGGGCCTGCTCCAGCAATGCGTCGATGCGGGTGCTCTTCCAATCCATGGGTGTATTCCTTCGGAAAACAGCTTCCAGCCGCTAGCTTCCAGCTCTTAGCTCCGTTCCGAAATTGCGTTTGCGCGTCATTCCGTCGGCAGTGCGTCGAGATCGCGGCGTGCCTTTTCAAGCAGGAAGCGGTTCTCTGTCAACTTCTTTTTCTTCCCCTCGACAATATGCGCGGGGGCTTTTGCGAGGAAAGCCGGGTCGTTCAATTGACTCTCATCGCTCGCAATCTGTTTTTCATACTTCGCGATGTCTTTTGTCAACTGCGCCCGTGCTGCAGGGACGTCGAGGGTGCGCTCGTAGATAACAGCTACGTCGAAGTCGGGCGTAGAGTGCTTGGCGAGGCTGGCGGAAATTTGTTCCACAAAACGCAATTCGCTGACGCGTGCGAGGCGCTCGACGATGTCGCGATTCTCTTCAGCAAGCCGCTTCAGGTGAGCGTCTGCGCGAATTTCAACCGGGACTGTCGCCTTTTCTTCCACGCCGATTTCCTTGCGCAGGGCACGGACTTCCGTGATGATGCTTTGCAGGAGGGCCATTTCTTCGATCACAGGCCGGGGTGCTTCGGCCAAGCTGCCGGGGTTCGGGAATCGCGCAAGGGCTATTGATTTTCTTGGCGGTTTGCCATCAAAAACTTCGTGCCAGAGCTCTTCAGTGATGAAGGGCATGAACGGCGAGAGCAGGCGAAGCGAGGCTTCGAAGACCGAGACGAGCGTTGTCAACGCCGCGCGCGTCTCCATCAGATCGCGCAAAATCTCGCTCGCTGTACCATTCGCAACCTGGGTGCCGCCAGGATCCATCCGCAGCTTGACGATCTCCAGATACCAGTCGCAGAAGCTGCCCCAGAAAAACTGATAGATGGTGTTGGCCGCGTCGTCATAGCGATAGGCTTCAAGGGACTGGTTGACCTTGGCCGCCGTAGCGTGCAGCTCGGCAACGATCCAGCGGGCCTCAAGCGGAGCATCGGGCGCGGCTATCGGCATTTGGCCCAGGGCTGCCGGATCGACCGTGATTCCCACTTCGGCGGCGCGGTCTACGTTCTGGAACAGGAAGCGGGCGGCATTCCAGATTTTGTTGGCGAAGGCGCGGTAGCCTTCTGTGCGGGCAATGTTGAAGGCGATGTCGGTGCCGGGCGAGGCCATGGAAGCGAGAGTGAAGCGGACTGCGTCGGTGCCGTATTGCTTGACGATCTCGATGGGGTCGATGACGTTGCCCTTGGTCTTGGACATCTTTTCGCGATTGGCGTCGCGCACCAGGGCGTGGATATAGACATCTTTGAAAGGGACGGATTCGGCGAGCGGGCGCGGGCTGCCATCGGGGAGGGGGACATCCTGGGCGAACCAGATGCCGAGCATGATCATGCGCGCGACCCAGAAGAAGAGGATGTCGAAGCCGGTGACTAAAAGGCTGGTGGGGTAAAAGGCGTCNNACGTCGGTTTCCTGCGTGATCTGGGCCGAGCCGCAGTGGGCGCAGGCGGTGGGATCGACGCGCGCTACGGTGATCTTGCCGCAGGTGGAGCAATGCCACGCGGGGATGCGATGGCCCCACCACAACTGGCGGCTGATGCACCAGTCGTAGATATTCTCCATCCAGTTGAGATAGGTCTTCTTGTACATCTCGGGTGTGAATTGGATGTGGCCGTCTTTGACAGCGGCGATGGCCTTGACGGCGAGAGGCTGGATTTTGATGAACCACTGCGTGGACAGGCGCGGCTCGACGACCGTCTTGCATCGGTCGCAGTGGCCGATGTTGTTGGTGTGGTCCTTCACGCCCGCCAGCAGGCCCTGAGCTTCGAGGTCGGCGACGATGCGCTTGCGCGCGACGTAGCGGTCGAGTCCGGCGTAGGCTCCTCCATCCTTGTAGATGTGAGCGGTATCGTCCATCACGTTGATGGAGGGTAGATGGTGCCGCTGGCCGAGGGCGAAGTCGTTGGGGTCGTGGGCGGGCGTCACCTTGACCGCGCCAGTGCCGAAGTCGCGGCTGACCCATTCGTCAAGCACGATGGGGATTTCGCGGCCGGCCTTATTCGGGCCCGGTTCTGACAGCGGCAGCCTGAGTTTCCTGCCGTGGAGATGCAGGTAGCGCTCGTCCTCTGGATGAATGGCTACGGCTACATCGCCGAGCATGGTTTCAGGGCGGGTGGTGGCTACCGTGACGAACTCCCCCGAATCTCGTCCATCCGTGCTGAGCACAGGATAGCGAATCTCCCAGAGGTGGCCCTTTTGCTCCTGGTGGACGACTTCGAGGTCGCTGATGGCGGTTTGGCAGCGGGGGCACCAGTTGACGATGTAGGCGCCGCGGTAGATGAGTCCTTGCTCGTGGAGGCGGACGAAGGCTTCGCGCACGGCGACGGACAAGTTGTCGTCCATGGTGAAGTATTCGCGCTGCCAATCGACGGATGCGCCGAGGCGCTTCATCTGGTCGAGGATGGCGCCGCCGTAATGGCGTTTCCACTCCCAGACGCGCTCGACGAAGGCCACTCGGCCAAGGGCCTCGCGAGAAGTGCCTTCCTCGGCAAGTTGGCGCTCGACCATCATCTGGGTGGCGATGCCGGCGTGGTCGGTGCCGGGCAGCCACAGGGCGCGGCGGCCGGACATGCGGCGCCAGCGGGTGAGGATGTCCATCTCCGTCTGGTTGAGCATGTGGCCCATGTGCAGGCGGCCGGTGACGTTGGGGGGCGGCAGCAAGATGGTGAACGGCTCGGCCCCCGAATTGCCGGGTTCAGGCGTGGGTTGGGCGAAGAGGTTTTCGCTGACCCAATATTCGGCCCAGTGATCTTCCAGGTGGGTGGGGTCGTAGGCTTTGGGCAGGTCGTGGGGCATGGGGGTCGGGAGCGCGCCCCATGAGTCTGGCCCTTGCTAATCAAGGGCTTCGAGAAGGGGACTAGCCCTCACTTTAGCAGATGGGCGAGGTGGGCTTCAGGGTGCAATCAAGCGCACGCTCGGAAAATACGCGGCGTAGCGCCGGGTGTCCCTGGTGAACAAAGCGCAGCCGAGCACGGTAAACGAAAGGGCCGCCCGAGGGGGCGGCCCTTTACGCAGGAAAGTTCCTAAGCTGCTGTCTAGAAGGGATTAAGCTTCGACAGTCCCTTCTTCTTTTTCTTCTTGCTGGAGGATTCGTCGCTTAGATCGGCCTTGGGCTTTTTCTTTTTGGCGTCGGCAGCAGCCTGGGCCGGGGTCGAGCCGGACTTCACTTCATTCACCTGATCGGGCGCCTCGGCCGGTTTTTCCACGGCGGGCAGGGAGGTGTCAGCGGGGCCCACTGCCTTGACCACCGCATTAGGATCGGCAGCCGCAGCAGTGGAGGGCGCACTGACGATCTCCGCACTCACGCCGGTGCCCCCGCTCGGCGGTTGAAGCTGCAACGGCGCGGTGGAGGGCTGATCGGTGCGTGGGGGCTGATCGGGGCCAGTGGGGGTCGCCGTGCCAGCGGCCACGACCGGTTTGCCTGCGTTGATGGCAGTCGTGAAGATCGCAAAATTATCCTTGGCGATGTCGGGCGCCAAAGTGCGCTTGGGATCGTCCAGGCTGGGGTCGCCTACGTGCACAGCCTCGACCACCGTGGGGCCGTGCTTGATCATGCCCAGGGTCTTATCGGTAAAGTGGATCGCCTGGCGGCTGCGCTCTTCTGCGTCGTTCTCGGCAACCGACTCTGCGGTGGGCTCGGGCACGGGGCGATTCATGGCAACCAGCCGATCGCGGGCATCCTCAACGTGGGGCGCCATGGGGTAGCGAGTGATCACCTTGGCATAGGCCGCGGCGGCACGGTCCTGGTAGATGGCCCGCATCCGCTCCCTTACGGCCCCGGAAATACCGGGCGCGCTCATGAACGCGTGGGCTTCGCCGGCATAAGCATCGCCAATGCCCAGCAGCGCCTGGTCGCTCTTGGAGTAGAGCGGGAAGGTGTCAACCACGGTCTGAAGCCGGGCGATGGAGGCGGGGTAGTTGTCGCGGCTCAGATAGTAGAGGCCGATCTGAGTCTCCCGTTCTCCCAGCACTTCCTGCACGTCGCGTAACTTCTGCTTGGCGCGCGGCACGAGTGTAGAGTCAGGGAACTGGTTGATCATATTTCGGTATTCCAACTCGGCTTGCTGCGCGTTGAGGTGGTCGCGGTCGGGCTTCTCCATCTGCTGGTAATAGATGTCAGCCACCTTCATTTGCGCCTCGGCGGCCTCAGGGGCATTGGGGAAGAAGGTGATGAAGTCCTTGTACTCCGCTTCGGCCTGGGTATAAGCCGCCTCGCCGCCCTCCTTGAACCAGGTGTCGCCGACGGCCAGCTTGGCGCGCATGCGATATTCCGATTCAGGATAGGTATTGAGCATGGTCTGCAGGTCCAGGCGGGCCACGTCATAGCGGCCTCTCTTCAAAGCCTGCATAGCCTTGTCATAGAGTTCCTTGTCAGGCTGTTTGGAGTTCACGCCGGCCAGCGGGTTAGCGCTCAGGTCGTAGCTCTTCTTCTTTTTGTGCTTGGTGGCGCCCTGGGCCGAAACGCCAGCCAGGACCAAAACCGCCAGAGCCATCGCGGACATCTTCAACGACAACCGTTTCATATCTCCCCAATGCGGCGGTGTCCATTAGAGGGCCACCCGCCATTTACAAATATGCTTTGAATCTTACTTGTTTGCCCGGGTCATTCACTTGCTTGTCGTTCGCTTACCTGGCTGCCGCTTCGTGGTTTGTGCTTTGCGGGCCGCGGCCAGCAAAGCGCTTGCGTCCCGTTCCGGCTGGCCGGCGCCGAAGACGGCATTTCCCGCCACCAGCAATTCCGCTCCTGCTTGGACGACCTGGGCCACGGTGTCGTGAGCCACGCCGCCGTCTACTTCAATTCTAAATGCCAGCCCCATCTCCTGGCGCAATTCGGCCAGGCGGCGAATTTTATCCAGCGAAAAAGGAATGAATTCCTGTCCCCCAAAGCCCGGATTCACGCTCATGATCAGCACGTGGTGCACCATGGGCAGAATATCCACGATGAAATTGACGCGGGTGGCGGGATTGAGCACCACGCCCGGCTTCATGCCGTGGTGGGCAATCAGCTCCAGTGTTCGATGCAGGTGCGGGCAGGCCTCGTAGTGCACGCTCACCCAGTTGGCGCCGGCATCGGCAAAGTCGGCAATAAACTCGTTGGGATTGTCGATCATCAGGTGGCAATCGAGCGGCAGGCGCGTGACTTTGCGCAAACTCTTCACCACCGGAGGGCCCACGGTGAGATTAGGCACAAAATGGCCGTCCATCACGTCGACGTGGATCACCGTGCCGCCGCCGCGCTCGGCAGCGGCAATCTCGTCGGCCAGGTGGGCAAAATCCGCAGACAGAATGGAGGGAACCAGTTCAACCATGGATTTTCCAGCTACCTCCTTGCCCGGTCA
>PMOF01000304.1 GCA_003162495.1 Acidobacteriaceae bacterium | reverse complement strand
CGAAAATCAGAAGGCGGAGAACAAGAGCACAGACGCATCCAAGCCCAAAAAGACCATCTACGACTATTCGCTGGTCGATCTTGATGGGAAGGAAACGCCGCTCGCCACCTTCAAAGGCAAACTGCTGCTGATCGTCAATCTGGCCAGCCAGTCAATCTATCATGACCAGATCGACGCGCTCAACGAATTGCAGAAAACCTATGCAGATCAAGGCCTGGTGGTCATCGGGATCCCTTCAGCCGACTTTGGCAGCGAGGAGTTGAAAGACCCTGCGGCTCTGCGCAAGTATTATCGAGAGACAGCGCACTTGACGTTCCCGGTCTTCGCCTCCGCATCGTTGCGCGGCGCGAGCGAAATTCCTCTCTATCGCTTTCTTAGCGACCCCAAGCAGAGTCTCCCTGGGGGCGATATCCATTGGAATTTCACCAAGTTCCTGGTAGACCGGGAGGGCATGCCGCTGGCGCGGTTTGAGCTGCAGGAAGACCCGGCCGACGTGGATTTTCACGTCACAATCGAAAACGCCCTGGCTGGCAAGCTCAAGAAGAAGGGCGAGGCAAGCAAGGACGACAAGGCCGAAGGCGATGATTCCGACGACGATGACGAATAAGGATCGCTACGCGCCTGGCAGAAAATTCAATTTTGTCCCTGAATATATTTTCTCCAACCGCCGAGATGCGTTATTTCCTGCGCTCCAACGATTCCCGAGGGCTCGCACAAAAAACCTTTTACGGTTGATCCGTCGGCAAGCCGCAGCGTGCCTAACGTGAGCGGCGGCGGAATTGCGTTCAGAAAACTGCCCACCGTGTCCTCCGGCATGGCCCACACTTCCACCTCGATGCCGTGGCCGCCGAAGCCCGGCTCATAAACGAGGCCGGGCTTGGCAGGCGTGGTGTTGGGCACCGCATAGAGCCGGTAGTCTCCATGGGTGCGGGTTGTGCGCAGCAGCCGCGCCTTGCGTTGCGTCATCTGCCAGTTCAGCGGCTGGCCGGTGAGATGCGCGCCGACGACCGCCAACAAGATACACCCATAGGGCGCCGGGGACGGGGAGATTTCAGGCGTGTCGGCAGGTTTGCGGTCTGAACCTCCAAGCGTGGTTGCCAGACTGCGGTGCAGGCGATCCGCAATTTGCAGAAGGCCATCGTCCGTGAATGCTCTGCCAATGAGCGAAACGCCGAACGGCAGGCCATTGGCCTTGAATCCAGCAGGAACCGCGATTGCAGCCAAGTCGAGCAAATTGACAAAGTTGGTGTAGTAGCCAAGATTGCTATTCAGCGCGACCGGCGCCTGCTGCACTTGCGCAATGGTATATTGCGTGGGCGCAGTGGGCAGCAAAAGGAAGTCAACCTGCTCCCAGACACCGTAGGTCTCGCGGCGCAGGGCTTCCAGCGCATAAGCTGCATCGAAGGCATCGACTGCGCTAAAGCGGTTGCCGCCGGTGATAATGCTCGCTACGGTCGGCTCCAGGTCGCCGGGATGTTCCTGCACGAAATCCTTCAACGCAGCCAGCCGTTCCGCGACCCAGGGGCCGCTATACAGGAGACTCGCCGCCTTGCGGAATGGCTCGTAATCGAAGCGGATCGGCTCTCCGCCAAGCGCCGTAAGCGCTCCCACCGCACCACCGAATTTCTCTCGTGCGGCCTCGTCGCCGAAAAACTCCAGGCTCTCTTCGGCGGGTACGCCAAAACGGAACGCACTTGCTGCGCCGGTCACGCTCCAGGGCGCAGCACCCTCGCCCGGCGCTGGAATCCGGGAGTAACCATCGGCAGCGTCGAAGCCGCGCGCCACTTTAAAAACGCGGGCAACATCGGCGCAGGTTTCCGCAAAAATGGATACACAGTCCAGCGTGCGGCATGCGGGCAGAAGCCCTTGCGCGCTGATCCATCCGCGCGACGGTTTGAGGCCGACCAGTTGGTTGAACGCTGCGGGAACCCGCCCCGAGCCTGCGGTGTCAGTTCCCAGCGAAAAACTTACCAGGCTGCGCGCGACAGCAATCGCTGAACCGGAACTCGATCCGCCGGAGATGTATTCGGGATTGAAGACGCTGGAGCAGATACCGTAAGGCGATCGAGTGCCCACCAGGCCAGTGGCGAATTGGTCCATGTTGGTTTTGCCAATCAGGATCGCACCCGCATCCAGCAGCTGCTTCACGACGGTCGCCGTTGCGGCGGCATCGTGCGCAAACGCGGGACACCCGGCGGTGGTGGACATGCCTTCGACATCGAAGTTGTCCTTGACTGCAAACGGAATGCCGAACAGTGACAGTGAATTGGAAGATGGAGAAGCTTCAAGCTCTGCGGCGCGAAGTAAATTGCTCTCCCTGGGCACGAGCGCGATCCAAACAGGCCGCTCGCCCTGCGCTTCAATGTCGCTATAAATCTGCTCGACCAGCGCGGTGGGAGTCAGCGCGCCGGCGCGGTATGCGTTCTCCAATGCGGTAATGTCCACTGTTCATTTCCTTTTATCGGATGACTCTCTCAAGTTTAACCAGGGGATTCCAAACGCAAAATTGCAAGTTGCTGCCCGGCGCTCACCATTTGCCCACTCTGGCAAAGGATTGTTTCGATAACGCCGGCAGCGGGCGCGCCAATCGTCAGCTCGGCCTTCATCGCGTCCAGAACAATCAGACCTTGTCCCGAATCAACGCGCTGGCCCGGCTCCACGGAAACCTGGAAGACGCTTGCCGTCATAGGCGCGTTCACAGCCTCACAACCTTCCGGGACTTCGTGCTCCACCCGGTCCATGTCGGGCATATCCGGAAGCCCGGCAACTTCCAATTGGCCGTTAATTCGCCAGCGTTCCCGCTCTTCGTGGAATGCCTGGCCCTGGCGAGCTTTGAATGCCGCAATCTCGGGTTGGATTGAATCGAGAATCCCCTGATAGCGAATCAGGTTGAAGTCTACGTCTTCCGTCTTCAATTCAAATACGCCGTGCAGAATGTCCCGGCGCAATTCCTGTAATTCTTCGGAGGAGACCGGATAGAAACGAACCTGATC
>PMOF01000265.1:5324-11571 GCA_003162495.1 Acidobacteriaceae bacterium | reverse complement strand
GAAATAAGGAGCGAACCCATGGCGCGCGAGATTCTATGGACCGACGCTGAAGAGATCGGCATCCAGTTGACTGAGAAATTTCCGGACCTGGACCCCTTCACGGTGCGCTTTACTGACCTGCACCGCTACGTCACCGAGTTGGAGGGCTTTGCCGACGATCCCGCAAAATCCAACGAGCCGCGGCTGGAGGCGATTCAAATGGCCTGGCATGAGGAGTGGCAGGACGCGCAAGGGTGAGCGCGGAATCGATCGCTTCCAGAGATCATCGTCAACGACCTTCGTAGTCCCGCTGCTCGCTCCAATCGAAAGACCCTTCGAAGTGTTGGAACTCTTTCTCTTGTCCCGGCACAAGATACACGCTGAGCACGTCGAAGCGGACCGGCGGGGCGGTGTCCTCGGGCAACTGACGCACGTATTGGCGGGCCAACCGACGCAGGGTGCTGCGCTTGTGGGAGTCGACGGCAACCTCGGCGGGAGTGAGATCGTGCGCGGTGCGCGTCTTGACCTCGACAACGCACAGCATGGGACCGTGCCAGGCGATCAGGTCAAGATCGCCGGGCAGGTTGCCCGCAGACCAGCGCCGCGCCACGACGGTGTAGCCTTTGCGGCGTAGATAAAAGAACGCGGCGTCTTCGCCTTCGATTCCGGTGGCCAGATGGGTGGGCTGCGACGGCGTTCCATGAGTACGCGCAATCCGGTTCAACCCGGCGAGGGCGCGCTCTAGCCAGTTGATGCGGGTCTGCTCGATCCATCCCATGGCAAACCATTTTCGGCTGGATGGGCAAATGGCGCAACTCCGGGCCGCCTGGGCTGAGACCCAGATCGACCCGGCAGCCTGCAGTTGTGCTAAGCGTTTACAGCTTCCAGCGCGCTGGCGTGCTGGTGTTCCTTTTCGACTTGCGTAAGAGCATCTTCCAGGATGTCGAGGGCGACGGTGGCTTCGTGCTCGCTGACAATGAGCGGAGGGCAGAGACGAATCGAGGTCTCGCCGCAACCGAGAATCATCAGGCCGCGCTCAAAGGCCAGGGTCTCAACACGGTTGCGCAGGGCTGTGACCGGCTCGCGTGTGGCCTTGTCCTTCACCAGCTCGATGCCGATCATCAGGCCGCGTCCGCGCACGTCACCGACGAGCGGGTGGGTTGATTTCCAGCCGCGCAGTCGCTGAAGGATGAAATCGCCCACGCGGGCGGCATTTCGAATGCCTTCGCGCTCGAGTATGTCCATGGTGGCCATGGCGGCGGCGAGGGAAATCGGGTTGCCGCCAAAGGTGGAGGCATGCGAACCAGGGACCCAATCCATGATTTCCGCGCGGGCCATGCAGATGCCGAGCGGCATGCCGCTGGCGATGCCCTTGGCCATGCAAACCATATCGGGCTCGACGCCAGAGTGTTCGATGGCCCACCACTTGCCGGTGCGGCCGGCGCCCGACTGCACTTCATCCACCACCAGCAGGATGCCGTGCCGGTTGCAGATGACGCGCAACTCGCGGAGGAAGTTATCGGGCGCTACGACGTAGCCGCCTTCACCCTGGATGGGCTCAATGAAAATGGCGGCAACCTCTTCGGGCGCGAGGATGGTCTTGAAAAGTTTTTCCTCGATGAAGCGGGCGCAACCCATACTGAAAGCTTCTTCTTCCTGCGGGCCGCCAGTGCATCCACGATAAGTATAGGGATAGCGGATATGCGTGACGCCGGGAACCAGCGGCGAGAAGCGGCGCTTCTGCTGGGGCTTGGAGCCGGTGAGCGAAAGCGCGCCCATGGTGCGGCCGTGGAATGCGCCGAAGAACGAGATGATCTGCTGGCGGCCGGTGTGGTAGCGGGCCAGCTTGAGGGCGCATTCGACCGCCTCTGCACCGGAGTTGCCGTAGAAAAACTTATGCGGGCCGGGCATGGGCGCCACGGCGGAAAGACGGTCGGCCAGTTCGGTGAGCGGCTCGTGGTAGAAGTCGGTTCCGGAGATGTGGATCAGCTCAGCGGCCTGCTTCTGGATGGCAGCGACCACTTCCGGATGGCAGTGGCCAGTGGAAACCACGGCGATGCCCGCGGCGAAGTCGAGAAACTCGTTGCCGTCCACATCTTCAACGCGACAGCTGCGGGCGCGCCGGGCCACCAGCGGATAGGAGCGCGTATAACTGGGCGAGATGAGGCGCGTATCGGCCGCGACTGCTGCCTGGGCCTTGGGGCCGGGCAGCGGACAGACAAGTTTAGGTCCGTATTGCGCGTGCAGCTCTTGCTTGGTCATGATCGATCTCCTCGGCAGATTCGTTGATGCGGACATGCACGAATAGGGCACGGCCACGGACCCCGTTGGTGGGATCATTCAGTTCTGATTGCCCGGCTGGGCGAGAAAGCAGGCGAGGGCCTTCGGCGGGTTGGTACTAGTCGCCGCCGAAGAGGCTAGGTCGAGTGCGGGTGGGCAGCGCGCGCAGGTGCTTCCGGGGGCAGATACTGCGGGCGCGCGACCGCGACCAGCGCCCGATGGCTGGCGCGCAGTTGGATCCGTGCATGGCGCGCATGTGCATGGCAGTCCCGCCTGGCTTGAGGATAACGCACTTTCACTGCTGCTGTACAGCGAACAGCGATCCGATGTTGAGGATTGGACCCGTTTGAGGAATGGCTCTCCTTCCGGGGCTGAAGCCCGTACCCTTCAGACCGGACCTCTGCCCGAAGCGCAGGCTGTTGCGCGCTTAACTGATGGTCACGGCGGCCACTTCATAGTCTGCGACGCTCGGAATTGTGAAGCGCAACAACTGGCCCTCGCTGTGGAACGGCACGCTTTGCTCGGCGCATAGCAACTCGACTGACTTCGCTCGGACGCCTGGCGGCAGCTTCAGGCTTACCGTCTGCGGCCCGAGCGGATAAACGGATTGCATCCAGCCATGATGGGCGTTGGGGCTGGTGTAGTTGAGCAGGTGCACCGCATAGCCGGGGTTGGTCTCCCAGGCGAACATCTCGACGAATCCGGGGCCATCCACATGGACCACGCGCTCGTCTTCGGTGATCCATCGAATCGTGTTGTGCATCAGGCGCAGCAAGTCGCCGTGGCCGGTGAGCCAAAAGGTGCGTTCTATATCGCCGGGAAAATAGGCGATGCGGCTGGAGCCGGTTTCGCGCAGCACCACTGCCGGCTGGACGGTGTGCGAAACCGGCGGGTAAGCCAACTCAGGCGGATAACGTACAAACCCGGGCACGACCGTTAGCACCGCATCGCGCACTGGTTTGAGCGGCACACGATTCTGCGCGCCGGGCAGCCAGTTGGTGTCAGCAAATCCGTCAAGGATCGCGTGAGGGCGCTCCAGGCGGGCGTAATACGCATTGCCATTGGTGCCGACGACTTCGCCGGCCTTGCTGATGCCGAGCAGATCGGCGAGGGCAAAATCGGTGCGCGATTTCAGATTCTCGTCATAGAGGCCGGTCTCAAAGCTGGCCATGATCGATCCACCACGTCGCACGAAATCTCGAATCTGGTCACACTGCCGGTCGCTGAGCATGGCGATATTGGGCAGTAGCAGCGCCCGATATTTGCTGAGGTGTTCCGGGTCAAGGCGATCTTCGTGCGCGTAATCGAAAGCAAAGCGGCCGGTGAGCAAAGTCTCATACATGCCATGCGTGGTCTCGCGCATGTAAGTGTGTGAGCGCGCGGTCGAAGGCCCATGGTAGAGGAGCTGCGTACTCTGCCCCATCACCACGCCGATGTTGGCGATGGAGCGGCGGACCCTGAAATGAGCATCGTGCTTGGCGCTCCACCGGAAGTAATCGGCGCCGACTTTTTGCCAGCGCCGATCCTCGCCAAAGCCATCTTCCGATCCGATGAAGTGGTAATACGGAGTCAGCCCGCTGGCCAGGGTTTCGTTCAGCCACATCTTTGTCTCGGCGGGGTTCTTGGCTGCGTTGCGCCAGGCTACTTCGCCGGTGGAGTAAGCGGCGGTAACGTTGGCGGCGAATTTGCCATCCAGCACTGCGTTGCACACGCGGCCATGCAGCGTGCAACCCCACACCGCGGGGTCTTCGTTGGTGCGGCCCTGGTTGTCTCCCTGGAACCAGGCAGCAATCTTACCCAGGCGATCGAGATTGGGCCCGGCGTGGATATTGCCGCCCAGATTGGCAAAGAAGAAACTGTCCGGCTTTTTCTCTTTGGCGATGGCGTCGTACTTTTGCCACAGCTCAAAGAGACGGTCATTGAAGGCGTGCCAGTAGGCCACCGTATTCGCGGGCGGCAACTTGGCGCAAATGGCGCAATGGCACTCGGGCAAGCTGCCCAGCGGCGGCCAACCGTTGGTATAGAAGCAGTCGACGTCGTAGAGTGCATTCACCTCGCGCATGATGGCGGGAACGTAATCGTCCATGTAGGTGGAGAACATGCAGGTGCGGAACAGGCGAGGCTCTTCGCCATTGAACTGGACCGACCCGTCACTGTTGCGCATGGCCCACTCGGGATGCGCCTCAAGCGCGTCGCCCCAGTTCAGGTCGGGGCTCATCCGCGCCACCACGCGCATGCCGCGCTTTTTGGCGGCGGCCACGCACTCGCCAAAAAAATCGCGCCCGTTCAAGAATTTTCCATGGCGGTGGAACTTTACCTTCGACGGATAAAAAGCCAGGATGCCGGTGACGCTGATGAAGACTATGTCGGTTTGGCATCCGTGCCAATAGTCGGCCCACTCCTCGATGTTCATCACGGCGGGGTCGTGTTCGGTCATGTTGCTCTGGCCCACGCGGCGAACCCGCTGCAGCCATGACTCAGCGGCCGGATCCACGGGCGCAAGACGAGCAGGAAGCCCCATGAGCCTGGGTGCGAGGTTGGTCGCGGCGTTGGGTGCAGTCTCTTCCGCAGCGGCGGCGAAAGCGAGATGGAGAGCGTCAAGCGCGGAAGCCAGGGGAAGCGCGGCTGCACCGGTGGTCAAGCCGGACTTGAGGAATGTGCGGCGGTTGAACATCGGCTCTCCCTTGTTTCTATCGCTAAAGTTCCGTCGATTTCCCGGCGATCAGCGCGTTTGCCTTGTCGATGAAATCGGCCAGCGGCATGGAGCCCTGGTCGCCTTTGCCGCGGGTGCGCACGCTGACCGAACCGGACCCTTCTTCCTTGTCGCCGAAGACGAGGATGTAGGGCGTCTTCTGGTTGGCGAAGTCGCGGATCTTGGCGTTCATCTTCTCGTTGCGGGCGTCGACTTCGACTCGCAGGCTCGCCTGTTTTAACTCTTGGAGCACCTTTTCGGCGTAGGGAAGGTGGCGCTCGCTGATGGGAACGAGGCCGACCTGCACCGGCGCGAGCCAGAGCGGGAACGCGCCGGCGTACAACTCGATGAGATAGGAGACCATGCGCTCCATGGTGCTGATAATCGCGCGATGGATCATTACGGGCCGGTGCTGTTTGCCGTCTGCACCCGCGTACTCCAGGCCGAACTGGCTGGGCAAGTGAAAATCAAGCTGAATGGTAGAGTAGGTTTCTTCGTGGCCCATCACGTCGGCGAGCTGGATGTCGAGCTTGGGTCCGTAGAACGCCGCTTCACCGCGAGCCTCGCGATAGGAGAGGCCGAGAGAGTCGAGCGCTTCGCGCAACACACGCTCGCCAAGGGTCCACATTTCGTCGTTGTCGACGTATTTTTCCTTGTTTGCAGGGTCGCGCAGCGAGAGACGGTAACTGTATTTTGTAATGCCGAGATCCTTATACGAACGTTCGACCAGCTTCATGACATTTGAGAATTCTTCCTTGATCTGTTCCGGCGTGCAAAAGATATGGGCGTCGTTTAGCGTCATGCAGCGTACCCGGCTGAGGCCGCTCAGCACGCCTGACCGCTCATAGCGATACATCATGCCGAGCTCGGCGAGCCTCACCGGCAAATCACGATAGCTGCGCGGCTTCGACTCGTAGATCAGGATGTGATGGGGGCAGTTCATGGGCCGCAGAACCATTCGCTCGGTCTCAAGATCCATGGGCGGAAACATGTCCTCGTGATAGTGCTCCCAGTGGCCGGAGCGGATGTAAAGTTCGACCTTTGCCAGGCTGGGCGTGTAAACGTGCTCGTATCCGGCGCGGCGTTCGAGATCGAGAATGTACTCCTCAAGCAGGCGGCGGATGGTTGCGCCTTTCGGAAGCCAAAGCGGCAGGCCGGCGCCTACATCCTCACTGACCGTAAAAAGTTCGAGCTCTTTCCCGAGCCGCCGATGATCCCGCTTCTTGGCATCTTCCAGCCGTTCGAGATACTCATCGAGATCCTTCTTTGAGAAAAAGGCGGTGCCGTAGATGCGCT
>PMOF01000265.1:2591-5319 GCA_003162495.1 Acidobacteriaceae bacterium | reverse complement strand
GTGACCTGCTCACCGGGCTGCGTGAAGCGGGTGACGAAATGCGTCTTCATGAAGTCGCCGTCGCGCTCGAACTCTTCCAGGCTTTTTTCTCTGGAAACGAATTCGCGGACGAATTTGTCATCGCGCGCCACGACCTCGGCCATCTTGCTTTCGATAGCGGCGAGATCTTCCGGTGTGAACGGCTTCTCGCGATAAAAGTCGTAGAAGAAGCCGGCGTCGGTGGCGGGACCGTGGCCGAGTTTGGTCTCGGGAAAAAGTTCGAGCACAGCTGTGGCCAGCACATGCGCGGCGGAGTGGCGCACCACTTTCAACGCTTCGGGATCTTTCTCCATCACCAGTTCCAGGCGCGTATCGGCGGTGAGCGGCGTCGAGAGGTCCACCAGTCGGGGAGCCGCGGCGTCCTCGGTTGAGTACATCGCGGCCTCGTCCCCCTGGCCGGCTGCGGAGCTTTCCTTCGCGGCGCCCGTGAGCGGCGTCAGGCGCGCCACAACAGCGGCCGCAGCCAGCCGAGGAGAAATGGAATTGGCAATTTCAAGCGGAGTTGTGCCGGCAGGGACTTCGCGAATGGCCCCGTCGGGCAGGTGTACGGCTATCGTCTTCGTGCTCATGGTGGTGGGGGTCTCAAGGGGCGGCCGTTTGAATGAAAACACGGCCGACACTTGCAGGATAGAGGGACGACCTCGGTCCCGTCGAGCGGCGCGCGTTCGTGGCTCGCCAAAACGTCGCGCTCAACGCCCGGTCATTCCACCATAGAGGAACAATCACTGACCCGAATGGCTGCCCTTCTTGCATGAAGGTGCGATGGAGGCGAAGGGATGGATGGACTACCTTGACCTGTGAGGCTGGAGAATTGGGGCCACCTCGGAGAAACTGGCATGGAAGTCCGATTCAAGAGAACAACCTGGAATGCCGACACCCATTGCTACATCTGTGGCCAGGGATTTGAGCTGATTTGGGATCAGCAACCGCGCCCGGACCGACCCACGGTCTTGTCTGAGATTCAAAAGACCTTATGCAACCACCATCACCTCGACCAGAAAGGCACGGAGGCCCACCCCCAGTGCGGCTATTTCTATCCCAAAGTGGAAACGGTCTCCAGGGGTTGAGCGTCGCAGCCAACCCAGCCTGAGCACCAACCCTCAAACTCTGAGTCTGTGCTGAAGCGGCGACAGGCTGGCGTAATCGCCAGGCCCCAAACAAACGAGTATCGGGCGGATTGATGGAGAGTTCAGACGGGCCGCGTCGCCGGCTACGGTCTACGCATTGGCTCATTTGGACAGGCGCTATAATGAGCGAAAGCGGAATGGGCCTACCTCCTTCCGTGGCAACAACCTGCTCACTCCGATGCACAATGACAAGAGCGCAACCCCGGCGACGGGCGAGGTCTCTCTACGGGTTGCGAGAAGGCGTTTGCGTTACGATGGATTGGATCGAACGGCATGCATGAAGCGCGGCAATACCAGGACTTAAGTCAATTTCGCATGCCGGAGGGATTTCGAGGCCGATCGGCTGCGCTGGTACAAATCTGGTGGATTGTCCAGGACACTTTATTTCGCTTCTCGCCCCAGGTTTTCTATGGCTGGCGCAACTTTCTTCTCCGCCTGTTCGGCGCCAAGATCGGCAAGAAGGTGCAAATCCGGCCCACCGCCCGGATCACGTACCCGTGGAAACTCACCGTCGGAGACTATGTATGGATTGGCGACGACAGCGTCTTTTATAACCTGGGTGAGATCGTGTTGGGCTCGCATGTGTCGATTTCGCATAAGGTGTATCTCTGCACCGGACTGCACGACTACACCAGGATCGATTTTCCGATCAGTCAGAAGCCGATTCAGATTGAGGATGAAGTGTGGATCGCGAACGACGTGTTTGTCGGGCCGGGGGTGACTATTGGTAAAGGCTCAGTGGTGGGGGCGCGCAGCACCGTGTTGCAGGATATGCCCCCGGGCATGATCTGCCACGGGAACCCAGCCGGGCCGGTCAAGGCGCGCAAGGTTTCCGATTAGGGTGCTGGACGGCAGCGGCCCTAAGTCCATTACGAACAAGAGGTAAGTCCTTGCGAGGATGGGCAGGAATCCAAAGCGCTGAGACAGGAAAGGGCTCGGATCGCTCCCAGCCCTTTCGCGTTTTGGCCTGACCCCGCCCGGAATCCAGCCTGCAAGGCTTAGACCGGCTGCACGTCGGCAGCCTGCCATCCCTTGGGGCCCTTCACCACGTTGAATTGCACGNNTGCACAAAGACATCTTCGCCGTTCTGGCGCGAAATAAAGCCGAAACCCTTCGCGTCATTAAACCACTTCACAGTACCTTGTTCCATTTTGATCGTGTTTCCTAAATTGAATTGCGCTGGATGAATCGGAGCGACCCCTGGCAGAACCCTGCTTGGTTGGGCCGGTTTGCTGCTCATGCCCGATTCGGCCCTAACGCTGGCGACAGTGTATCATTCCCAGAAAAACCGATGCGGAAATTCTTCTAATTTGCCCCCACGCGGCGCTTCTCGCTTGGGGGGCAATTCAAGGCTTTGGCTGGCGCCGGGCCGTGATACGGTGAGAGGTCGCCATGCCCCAGGATCGAGTCCCCGCCCTGCTTTCCCGCGCCACCGAGCTGCTTGAGGCGGAGTTCCGGTCCCTTCCGGCATTTGAATCCGAGGCCGATTCGGCGGCGATAGCCCAAGTATTGGCCGCCACGGCTCATCGGCTGGGAGACAACTATCCCTATTTTCATCCACT
>PMOF01000265.1:0-2534 GCA_003162495.1 Acidobacteriaceae bacterium | reverse complement strand
ACCTCGAGCGGGACCATCGCCAACCTGGAGGCGCTGTGGGTGGCGGGCCAGTTGGCGCCAGGGCGGCGCATTGCCGGATCGGAACAGGCGCACTACACGCATCAACGCATTTCCGCCGTACTCAAGCTGGACTATACGGGCATTCCTGCCGATCGCTCCGGGCGGATGAGAGTTGAGGCGCTCGAGACCGAGCTGCGCAAGGGAGATATCGGGACCGTGGTGGTGACGCTGGGCACCACGGCCATCGGCGCGGTGGACCCGCTGGTTGAGGTGCTGGCGCTGCGCGAGCGATATGGATTCAGGGTGCACGTGGACGCGGCCTACGGCGGCTATTTTCGGTTGATTTCAGAGGCTTTGGACGAACCTGCGCGGAGAGCGTACGCTGCCATTGACCAGGTTGACTCCATCGTTATCGACCCGCACAAGCACGGCTTGCAGCCCTACGGATGTGGGTGCGTGCTGTTCCGCGACCCTGGGGTGGGGCGCATCTATAAACACGAGTCCCCTTACACGTACTTCACTTCAAAGCAGTCGCATCTCCACTCCAGCGAGCAAAAATCGCTAGCCGGGGGCCCCGTGCATCTGGGTGAGGTCAGCCTGGAATGCTCCCGCGCCGGAGCGGCCGCAGTGGCTTTGTGGGCCACGCAGCAGCTTCTGCCCCTGGTGCCGAAAGGTGAGTTCGCTCGAGGGCTGGCTCGGGGTCGGGCCGCGGCTCTGGAACTCGACCGGCGGCTGCGCCACGATCAGACAGGTCGCTTTCAGCCGCTGGCCTGTAATCCGCCGCAGCTGGATATTGTGGTTTGGAAGCTGAAGGCGGAGACCGCGAAGCGAGCTTCAGAATTGGCGCGAGAACTTTTTGCTGCAAGCGCCGGGCGCGATTTGCATCTGGCCCTTGTAGAATTGCCGCTGGCATGGTTTGGGCCGGCGGACAGTGAGGCAGCGGGGGCTACTGCCGGATCCGTCACCTGCCTGCGTTCCGTGCTGATGAAACCCGAACATGAGGTCTGGCTTGACCGGATTTGGGATCGATGGACCGCTGCGTGCGTGGACGTATTGGGAGCGTAGGGAAAAATGGCTGAGATGACTGCGCGTGGGGTCGCAAAAGTAAACGTTCTCATCCAGGCGGGAAACTGTTCCCTGATCCTCCTCCCGAAACTGGGCGGAAAAATCGCCTCCTTGCGTGTTGCCTCCTCACACGTCAAGGACTACGAACTTCTGCAACAGCCCCTCGCTCACTACGCTCCGCGCACGCGCACCATGACCTTCGATGAGGGCGACGCGGGAGGTTGGGACGAGTGCCTGCCTTCCGTGTCCAGTTGCAGCGTGGAAACGGCTGCAGGTCCGGCCACGATTCCCGATCACGGCGACTTGTGGAGAGTGGTTTGGCGGCCGATGGTCAGCAGCGCCAATTCCGCTACCTTCCGTGGAGAGTGCTTTTCGTTGCCGCTCAGGCTGGAGCGGACCGTGACATTGACGGAAGCAGCAAAAGGCTGGAAGCTGCGACTGGATTACAAGGTAACGAATACGGGCGCTTACGCGGCACCCTGGTCCTGGTCCGCGCATCCATTGTTTGCGGCGGAGGCGGGAGACCGCATTCTGCTTCCCGACTCAATTCGAGAATTGCGCCTGGAGTCTTCCGTTGGCGAGCGCCTGGGACGGCGCGGCGAACCTGTTTCCTGGCCCATGGCCACGCTGGCCGATGGCAGCCAGACCGATCTGAGCGTGGCTCAGTCGCCTGCCTCGTGCATTGCTGAAAAGCTGTTTGCCGGCCCGCTGACTGTTCGGGAAAACTGGTGCGCGCTGGAGCGGCCGCAAGCCGGCGTGCGCATCAAAGTAAGGTTTGACCCGGCCGCAACGCCCTACCTGGGGCTATGGATCTGCTTCGGAGGCTGGCCCGCCGGTCCAGGGCCGAAGCAGACGTGCGTCGCCCTGGAACCATCTACAGCGGGCGCGGATTCATTGGCGGAAACAGGGCCCTGGTCGCGCGTGATGGGACCGGGCGATTGCGTCCGCTGGCCGCTGGATGTGGAGATTGAAACGCTTGAGGGCGCCGACTGACATGCAGGATCCCGCGGTATTCCGTTCCATGCACGTCGCCCGCTTCCACGCGGAGCCGGCGATCTTTGCCGCGCCGGGGCGCGTGAACCTGATCGGCGAACACACCGACTATGCAGAGGGATTCGTGATGCCCGCTGCCATTGATTTTGCCACGCTTGCCGGCATCTCGCCGCGCGCTGATGGCAAGATCGCGCTTTACTCCGAAAACTATGGTGAGGAGCGGTGTTTTGAGGCTTCGCCGTTGCCGGCAAAGGCCAGCCAACATTGGACCGACTACGTGCTGGGCGTGGTTGCCATGCTGGCCGGCGAAGGCCATGCGATACCGGGCTTCAGCCTGAGCCTGTGGAGCGACGTTCCGGTGGGCTCAGGGTTGTCCAGCTCGGCCGCTCTGGAGGTAGCCACCGCGCTGGCCGTGACGTCGCTCATCGGGGTGAAATATGAGAGGTTGGCGCTCGCCCGCCTCTGCCAGCGATCGG
>PMOF01000045.1:2505-3244 GCA_003162495.1 Acidobacteriaceae bacterium | reverse complement strand
TGCACAACATTCTTTGCCTGACCGGCGACCCGCCCAAGCTGGGCAACTATCCTGATGCGACTGCAGTGTTTGACGTCGATGCTATCGGTCTGGTCAACATCGTGCGCCGGCTCAACCACGGGCTGGACATCGGGGCCAACTCCATCGGCGCCAGCACCAACTTCACCATCGCTGTCGCCGCCAACCCCGGCGTGCCGGACATCGAGCAGGAACTGCGCCGCTTTGCTTTCAAAGTAGAAGCCGGCGCCGAGTATGCCATCACCCAGCCGGTCTTCGACCTCAAGCTGCTTGAGATTTTTCTGGAACGCATCAAGGACATCCGCATTCCGGTCATCGCCGGCATCTGGCCGCTGACCAGTCTGCGCAACGCTGAGTTCATGAAGAATGACCTGCGCGTTTCGATGCCCGAGGAAATTATGTTGCGCATGGCCCAGTGCGCAACGCCCGACGCCGCGCGGCGCGAAGGGATCCTGATTGCCCAGGAGATGCTGGAGGCGGTGCGCCCCATGGTCGAAGGCGTGCAGGTGAGCGCTCCGTTCGGCCGCTACGCGGTGGCCGCCGAGGTGATTGCCAGCGTGCTGCCCGCAACTGTCACCGATTAATTGCCACGGAGTAACCCCATGCCCACCTTTGAACAATCGCTGAAGAAGCTCGAAACCATCGTCGACAAGCTGGAAAAGGGCGAGCTGCCCCTGGAGGAGTCGCTCAAGCTCTTCGAAGAGGGGGTGGGACTCTCCGC
>PMOF01000045.1:1954-2424 GCA_003162495.1 Acidobacteriaceae bacterium | reverse complement strand
CCCCAGCTGCCGCCGCCTACCACGATGATCGCCATCGACTATTCCTCATCCTGGGATGAGCCGCTGTTCGTGGCTTTGCCCCGCGCAGTGCGCTGCGCTTTGGCCAGGCGCGCCAGCACGGCCTGCTCCCGAAGCACCTGCCTGAGAGGCCGCGCCGGCGTGCCCCATAGCACGGTTCCGGGACGAAGTCCTTCGTTGCTCACCGTCTTGCCGCTCAGCACCCCGGCCTGGCCGCCGAGAATCACGCCGGGGCCCACATGCGCGTGGTCGCCGATGCCCACCTGGCCGGCGATCACCGCGCCCTTGCCCACCGTGCTGGAACCGGAGATGCCGGCGAGGGCGACGAGAATCACGTCTTCGCCGATGTCGCAGTTGTGGCCGATGTGGACGAGATTGTCAATCTTGACGCCGCGACGGATGCGGGTCTCAGCGAGAGCGCCCCGGTCGATGGTGGAGTTTGCGCCGATCTC
>PMOF01000045.1:0-1925 GCA_003162495.1 Acidobacteriaceae bacterium | reverse complement strand
GATAGAGGATGGCGCGGGGATGGACCAGGCAGTGCTCGCCGATGCGGACGCCAGGTCCGATGACCGCGCCGGCTTCGATGCGGGTTCCGGCGCCAATGCTGGCGTGGTCGCCGAGGATGGCGCCGGGGCCGATGGTGATGTACGCGGCCATCTCAACGTGCGCGCCGAGTATCGCGGTGGGATGGACGCCCGAGCCGGCGGGCGCCGGGTCGAGCAGCTTGGCTGCGCGCGCAAACCAGAGCCGCGGCTGCGCGGCCTCAATGACCGACTTGTGGGGCGGCAATGGATCGCTGTAGCCGGGCTTTAGAACGACAACCCCGGCGTTGCCGGCCAGGGCTTGAGCGGCAGAGGCTGTGTCCTCCGCGAAAACGATATCCGTGGCGTGAGCCAACTCAATGGAGTCCACCCCGAAGAGCACTTGCTCGTGAGTTCCCTGCACCAGCTTGCCGCCCAGCACTGCGATCAGTTCGCCCAGCGTCATGGTTTTTCCCCTGATGCAGAGTCATCATAGAGCCCCGGTTCGCCGGCGGGCCTGGTTTTCCAGCGGCGGTGAATCCACAGCCACTGGTCAGGATAGCGCCGAATCCACGATTCGATCGCCTGCGTGCATTTCTGAGTTCCGGCCAGGATGTCGGCGGCAGGGTCGCCGGCTTGGGGAATTTCGATCTCCGGGCCGAAGTGCAGCACGTATTTGCGTTCCGACGGCTCCCACAGCATGAAGCCCGGCAGCACTGCGGCGCCGGTCTTGCGGGCGATGTGGGCCAGGCCGGTGCCGGTGCAGGCTTCCATGCCAAAGAATTTTACGAAAGCCCCTTGCGGCGGCGTCATGTTGGTGTCCATCAGGATGCCCACGGTCTCGCCCGCGTGCATGGACGTGAGCAGGCTGCGGCCGAAGTCGTCCTTGTGGATCACCGTGTTGCCGTGCAGGCAGCGCATGTGATTCACATAATCGTCGAGGGGGCGGTTGTCGAGGCGGCGAATGACCATGCCCATTGGATGGCCAATCAGCGAGTGATAAAAGCTGGAGAGCTCCCACGCGCCCAGGTGGCCGGTCACCACCAGCACGCCTTTGCCGCGGGCCCGCGCCGCAAGGTAGTGGTTGAGGCCTACGGTGCGAATCCAGTTGCGCGTGTTCTCAGCCGTGTAGCGGGACATCCGGCAGAACTCGACCAGTTGCCAGCCCAGATGGCGGTAAACGCCGCGCAGGATGCGGGTGCGCTCTTCGAGGGGGAGATCGGGGAGCGCCATGGCAAGGTTCCGCGCGCCCACCCGGCGCAGACGGCCAAAAAGCCGATAGACCGCGAAAGCCAGCAGACCCGCCAGCAGGCGCGCCAATCCGCGCGGCATGCGCCCCAGAGGGCGCGCCACGGCGAGCACCAGCCAATACTCAAGGTTTTGCTGCATGGTCGAAGGCCAAGATCAGTCTAGACTCTTCTGGCGTACGTTGCCCCACACGAGCCCCGCGCGCACAACAGCAGAATTGGATCGGCTGCGGCCCGCACCACCCCCTCGCCGACTCTGCGCCAGCTCTGCCGTCACTTGCGCTTTTTCGATTCGACAAAATACTGTGCCACGGTCTTTACAAACGGCACCGCCCCCGGTGGAACATTCACGCTGCCCTTGAGAACCGAATCGAAGTTTTGCGGGGCGCCATAGAAGACCTCGGTGTCTTCCTTGTTCTGGCTCACGCTGGTGCCGTCCAGGTCGATGCCGGCAAAGAGGCCTTTGCTGCGCGAGTAGGTCAGCAGTTCGGCATTCATTCTCCAGTCGGTGGCGGCCTGGGTGTTGCGGCCCACCGGCCCGGCTGAGGCGGCCGCGTCACCGCCAATCTTGAACTTGCTCTTGAGCAGATCCTGGAAGCCGCGATCGTTCACCGCAATCAGCACCAGGTCGGTCGACTGGCCGCCGATTTGAAATCCAAAAGA
>PMOF01000161.1 GCA_003162495.1 Acidobacteriaceae bacterium | reverse complement strand
CGCCATGCTCGTTTCTGCATTGCGGACGCGGCTTGGAAGGAGGATACTGTTGCCATGGCCACACAGTCCATCGGCGACCGGTTCATTCCCGTAGAAGAGTACCTCTCGACGGGCTACGAGCCGGACCGCGAGTACGAGGATGGCGTAATCGTGGAGCGCAACTTGGGAGAATTCGAACACTCTTTTCTGCAAATCTTTCTGGGAACGATCTTCACCAACAATATGGACCATTGGGGAGTCTTTGGCCTCACCGAGCAGCGCGTCCAGATCACACCTCGCCATTTCCTGGTTCCGGATGTGTGCGCGCTGCGTCTTGGTGCTCCAACCGAAGACATCCTGACCCATCCGCCGCTCATCGTCATCGAGATCATGTCGCCGGAAGACACGATGCGACGCGCAAAAAAGAAAGTCGCACAGTATCTCCAGTTTGGAATCGAACACATCTGGGTCATCGATCCCCACGCGCGAGTCGCATACCGGGGCACAGCAAGCGGCCTGGAACTTGTTCCCAGCGGCGAACTCTCAGTACCGGGAACGCCGATCGCAATTCGCATCGCCGAATTGTTTGAAAAGCTCGACCGGATTCGCGCCACTGGCGCCAACCGCTAGAGCTTTTCTCCAATTAACGTGCCCTCGCCGCATAGCGCAAGGTGGCNNGTGGCAGTGGTTTCGGGGTGCAGCAATTGGAGAACCGCTATAACCGAAAGCGCTTCGTTCACGCTTCCGCCGGCAGCTCCGCAGACAATATGTTCATGGGCGTAAGCCCGCGCTCGCGCAGGGCGCGCAGGTTCAGCGCGTCGTGGCGCTTGGCCAGGCGGCGGCCGTTGTGGTCCACGACCAGGCGGCAATGGAACCACCTTGGATTCTCGAAGCCCAGCGCGCGATTGAGCAGAATCTGGCGCGCGGTTGATTTGAGCAGGTCGGCGCCGCGCACCACTTCCGTGATGCCCATGGCCGCGTCATCGGCCACGCAGGCAAGCTGATAACTGGGAACGCCGTCCCGCCGCCACACCACAAAGTCGCCAAAATCGCGCCCGGCGATGAAGCGCTGGATGCCCAGGTTGGCGTCCTTGAACCAGACCAATTCGCCGTCGGGAACGCGGAATCGCCAGTTGATGCCGACCGGCGCTTCGGGCTCGGGGACATTCAGTCCAACAAGTTGTGGGATGTTGTCCTGCTGCGTGCGACAGGTGCCTGGGTAGATGGGCTCGTCGTCGAGCGAGTCCTGAACTGGATTTGCATGCGTGCCAGCCGAAACACTTTCATGGGGAGCAGCGAGCGCGGATTCAAGGTCTTTGCGCGAGCAACTGCAAGGATAGAGATGGCCACCCCTCAGCAGTGTGCGCCAGGCGGCAAGATAAACAGGCTTCCGGCGGCTCTGCTCATACGGCGCGCACGGGCCGCCGTTGTCAGGGCCCTCCTGCCAGCGAATGCCCATCCAGCGCAAGTCTTCAATGGCGGCGTCGGCATAGTCGGCGCGGCTGCGGTCGGGGTCCAAGTCCTCCATGCGCAGGATGAGAGCGCCACCGGCATCGCGGGCGCGCTGCCAGGCGGTCCAAAAGGTGCGCGCGTGGCCCACGTGCAGATAGCCGGTGGGCGACGGCGCTAACCGGCCGCGATAAGCGGACACCTGCGTTGCGGGAAGGCTGGCCATGCTTCACACAAGTGTAGCCAGCGTCGACCGCGCGGTATATACGGAGTTTGGTTCCGAAGCGGCGATCCAGCGATCGCCTAATCCGACTCGTCCTTGCCTGGATCGCTTTCGCTTGAATCGTTGTCATCTCTGGCATGATGCCGATAATGCCCGATATCGTCGTCCAGGTGTTTGGGATCGACGGACACCTGTACCACGTCCATCTCGTTGCCGTCCTTATCCACCACGAACAGTCCCATCCGGTCGCCTTCGGGATGAATGAAGATCAGCGTCTGCTCGTTGCCCTTGCGGCTGGTCTCGCGAATAATCCGCTCCCAACCGGCCCCGAGCTTCTCCTCAACCATGCGGTTCAATTCGTCCCCGTCGACGTCGTCAGGGAATGACTCAATCTCAGCCACGTGCACATTGCTCACACCCTCATGCGTAGCCTTTCGCGAGACCATGCTGATGAGGCCCATGAACGGAATGCGCGTGGCGCGCACGTGGTAGCGGCTCTCGATGGAGCTGACCACGCCGTCAAAGCCGCCCTCGCCGCTGCCGGCCAGCACCACAACCGGAACCAGCAGGGCCACCAATCCGATGGGAATCAACCAGAACCGCCTCATTGCGAACCGCCTTTCTTGTCCTTGTCCAGCTTGTCCTTATCGGCTTTGTCTTTTTTATCGGCCTCGATTTTGCCGCCTTCGGCGCCCTTCGCCACATCGCCCAGCGCGCTCAGTCCGCCCAGGCCCTTCAGCATGCCCAGCTCATCCATGCGGATGGGTCCGAGGATGAGCACAATCGTCAATTCCTTGGGCTCCGCGGTCAGGATGAACATGCCGTGCGACTCGCCGTTCACCAGCTTGACCATCACGTCTGTGATCTCGCCGGACTTGCGTTCGCGCTCGCGCACAATCGGCGACCACTCGCTGGTCTCGAAGTATTTACGCAACTGCTCGATGTCTTCCGGCGAGTACTGCCCTTCCTTGTCGAACTCGTACTCCCGGACATAGATGCCGTCCAGCCCTTGAATCAGTTGCCGGGTCGAGTCCTCGTCCTTGCTTTTGCCATTCATGAATTTGCTGGCGAAAGCCAGCATGTTTTTGCCCAGCGTGACCTCGGTCACATTCGAGGCACGCGCCGCCAGTTCTTTTTCAATGGGCGGCGGCATTGGCAACTCCGAGTTCTGCGCCACCACGGGCACTGCCAGCGCCGCGGCTGCTAGAACGAACATCAAAATCTTGTTCTGCATGAAAGCTTCTCCTTCTTCCTCGCCTTATTCCGTGTCAGCGCGGCGATGTGCCGTTGTGAGTTGCGTGTTCACCTGGTTGAGCGCGTGGCTGGTAATGCGCAGCGCCGTCAGCACCTGATCGCGCGCGGCTTCGCCTTCGCGCCGGGCTTCATAATCGCGCCATGTCACGCCGCCCGCCAATACGGCGGCAAGCACCAGGCCGGCCGCTAGTCGTTGCCATAGAATGGTCCGGCTCCAGAGCCGTTGCGTTTGGCGCCTGCTTCGCTGGTCCATCAGCTTGCGCTTCAGGCCGGGCGGCGCCGGACGCCGTTCCATGGCCTGGCGCAGTTC
>PMOF01000244.1 GCA_003162495.1 Acidobacteriaceae bacterium | reverse complement strand
GCGATTTCGGCTTGCAGGAGATAGGGTCCGCGGCTGCTTTTGACAAGGGAAGTGTTGATTTGATGAGCGCGTTCGATTGCCGTTAGGCCGCGTTGGATGAGGAGTTGATCCCATTGGGTGCGGTTTTGATCGAAGAGCAAGACTGGTTCGCCGGTGGAGGTGATGCGGGCGCGGGTGCGGGAGGCCTGGATCTCCATGAGGGCGACTAGGCCGTGGACTTCCGGTTCGGTGGGAGTAAGTTCAGCGAGGATGCGGCCGAGGCGGAGCGCGTCTTCGCAGAGGGCGGGGCGCATGAGATCGTCTCCGGCGGTGGCGGAGTAGCCCTCGTTGAAAATGAGGTAGATGACTTCGAGGACAGAGGAGAGGCGGGCGGCGAGCTCGGGGCCGCGGGGGACCTCGAAGGGGATGTGCTTGTCGGCGAGGGTGCGTTTGGCGCGGACGATGCGCTGGGCGATGGTGGGTTCGGGGGTGAGGAAGGCGCGGGCGATCTCGTCGGTGGTGAGGCCGCCGAGGAGACGGAGGGTGAGGGCGGCGCGGGACTCGGCGGAGAGGATGGGGTGGCAGGCGATGAAGACGAGGCGGAGGAGGTCGTCGCCGATGGTGTTGTCGAGACTGTTGTCAATAGCGGCGTCGAGGTCGGGCGAAGTTTGTTCCAAGGCTTCGAGTTCGCGGGCGAGCTCGTCGTGTTTGCGCTCGGCGACGGCGTTGCGGCGGAAGAGATCGATGGCCCGGCGTTTAGCGGTTGCGGTGAGCCATGCCGCGGGATTATCGGGGACGCCAGATTGCGGCCACTGTTCGAGTGCGGCGACGAGTGCCTCTTGCGCGAGGTCTTCGGCGAGGCCGACGTCACGGGTGAGGCGCGTGAGTCCGGCGATGACACGCGCGGACTCGATGCGCCAGACGGCTTCGATGGTGCGATGCAGGGCTTGATGTGGGTCGTGATGTGAATCGGTAGCGGACACTGCTACCGATCACACCAGATTTCGATTCATGGATGCAAGTGCGGCTATTTGTTGAAGGTCTGATTCGGCAGCTCAGCCCGTTTCGCTTTTTTGTATTGGATCTCCTCTTCGGACAGGATGGGTGCGAAGTCTTCCATCTCACCGACCTGGCGGATTTCGACTTCGGAGTCGACGCCGGGGCTGCAGTTGGGGGCGCGCTTGACCCACTCGATGGCCTCTTCGAGGGACTTGACCTGCAGGATCGAGAAGCCGGCGATGATCTCCTTGGACTCGGTGAAGGGGCCGTCGATTACGGTATGAGACCCGCCGGAGAATTTGACGCGTGCGCCTTTGGAGCTGGGCTGGAGGCCGTCGAGCGCGAGCAGGACGCCGGCCTTACTGAGTTCTTCGTTGTACTTGCCCATCTCGAGCAGGAGCTCTGGGTCGGGGAGGGCGCCTTCTTTTTCTGCCTCTGGGGTTGATTTGACGATGGCCATGAATCGCATTGCAAAATCTCCTTTGGGTTGAGCGATCGTTGGGTGCCTTGTTTTCGGGTTTAGCTATTTGTTGGCGGTCTGATTGGGCAGCTCAGCCCGTTTCGCTACTTTGTGCTCGATCTGCTCTTCGGACAGGATGGGTGCGAAGTCTTCCATCTCAAAGACCTGGCGGATTTCGACTTCGAAGTCGCAGGCGTGGGGGTGGGGGGCCCGCTTTACCCACTCGATGGCTTCTTCCAGGGACTTGACCTGCCAGATCCAGAAGCCGGCGATGAGCTCCTTGGCCTCGGTGAAGGGGCCGTCGATGACGGTGCGGTTCTTGCCGGAGAATTTGACGCGTGCGCCTTTGGAGCTGGGCTGGAGGCCGTCCATGGCGAGCACGAGGCCAGCCTTGATGAGCTCTTCGTTGAACTTGCCCATCTCGGCCATGAGCTGTGGATCGGGGGGGGCGACTTCTGTCTGTGAAGTTCCTTTGAGGATGACCATGAATCGCATTGCGAAATCTCCTTTGGGTTGAGCGATGGTTGATGGCTTGTTTAGGGGTTTAGCCATTTGTTTGCTGACCAGTGAACTCAGATTGAGAGCGCAGTTAGATCGCTCCTGTTCGCTTTCGTACTGGCTCTCTGCTGATACGTCGAACGGGGTGTGGCCGAATCGACATGAGAACGGAATTTAATTCATTATTTTACGGGGAGACGAAGGATGGTCTGAATTACGGATTTTATTAAGGCAAGTTGAGCATGTAGTTTAATTCATTGCGGCTGGAACCGGGCCTGAACTGTCCGAACTCTTCGGCCAGATTCTGCATGGCTGCGCTTTCAGTTTTGGCGAGGAACTTTGCCGAATTGCAGGCCGAAAAAAGCGCTTCAGAGTGCTCTTGCACCAAGCGAGGAAGTCAGAAAGCTGGAGTTCTGGGAATTCAAGGCAATCTTGTACAGTAGATTTGAAAATCGTGGGATTCTCTGCATTGCCGGCAATCTCCTAATCATTAAGTTGAGTTTTTTCAACACCGATGGCGGGTTCGACTCCCGCCGCCTCCACCAATATTTTCTCGAAACCGGATTCACCCGGCGGTCCCTCGCTATGCTCAGGATTTCGCCTGCGGGCTCGGACGACCGCAATACAGCTCAAATTCATGCTGCTCGCCCGTCGATATTGACCTGCTTCGTGTTAACCTTGAAAACACCCCCCGTTCGTGATAACGTTTTGAGGAGAAAATCCGACGCTTCCATCATAGAGCAAACCTGTCTTGAGGCTGCGTTGGTTCTCCCCCTCCAAGGTTCCCTTTTTCAGCTTTGGCGAAGGCTCGGGTAAGTCAATGGAAAACGTCTCTACCTCTACGGGGAAAATCGGCAAATACGAGATCATTAAAGTTCTCGGCCGCGGTGGCATGGGCGAGGTTCTTCTCGCTCAGGACATTGACCTTGGTCGCAGGGTGGCCATTAAAAGACCCTTCAAATCTGCCCTCGACGAGGGCCTGGCTCGGTTCCAGGTTGAAGCCAGGGCCGCCACGCTCCGCCACCCCAATATTCCGACCGTCTACGAAATGGGCGTGCAGGACGGTTTGCCCTTCATAGCCATGGAGTTCGTGGAGGGCGAACCGCTGGACAAGATTATCGCCTCCGGCAGGCACCTGGATCTGATCGCCAAGCTGAAGATTATCGAGCAGGTCTGTTCCGCCCTCGGCTATGCCCACGAAAACGGCATTATCCATCGCGACATCAAACCGGCCAATGTCATCGTGCAGCCCGACGGCACAGCGAAGATCATCGACTTCGGCATCGCCAAGGTTCAGGACGGCGATGGCAAAGCCGGGCTTACGCAAACCAGCGCGGTGATCGGCTCCCTGCATTACATTGCCCCCGAACGGTTCAAGGGCGGACCCATCGATGGCCGCGTCGATATCTTCTCCGCCGGCGTTACCCTCTTCAAGTTGCTCACTGGCTCGGAGCCCTTCACCGGCGGCGAGGCTACCGCTTCCTACAAAATCGTCAATGAAGCCCACACCTCGCTCGGCGCCTATCTTCACGAATACCCTCCTGTGCTCGACGAGATCGTTGCAAAGTCCCTGGCCAAGAACCCCGAGGACCGGTATTTAACAGGTGAGGATTTTGCCGATGCCCTCCATGAGGTGATCGAGGATCTCAAACGCAGCCGCGTTGCCGAGCTCTTTGACGATGCCGAGCGCCTGACCACGGAAAGCCGCTTCACGCCGGCCCTTGAACTGCTTGAAGAGGCGGTAAGGCTCGATCCGGCGAACACCCAGGTCAGAAAGCTGCGCAAGTTCGTTCGCGAACACCAGGAACGCCTCAAGCGCGCGGAACGCTTGCGTGAGTGCACCCTCCGCGCCGAGGAGGCCTTAACCGCCGGGAACTTCGAAGAAGCTCTCAACCAACTGCGCGAGGCGCAGAATCTCGATCCGACCTCCGCCGAACTCAAGCAAAAAATACAAGCCGTCGAAGATAAAAAGCGCCGCTCCGAGTTGAGCGCGAAGGCCCTGGTGGATGCCGAACTGGCCAAGGGCAGGGGCGATATTACCGCGGCCCTGCGCATTGTGACCAGGGCTCTGCAGGAAGACCCGGAAAACCGCAAGCTCACCTCGTTGAATTCTGTGCTCGCCCGACAGGTTGAGATTGAAGCCCAGCAAAACAGGATTCTCCAAATCCTGGAGACCGCTCGGCACGAGCTTGCAGCGCGAAAATTCGAGGCTGTCGACAAACTAATCATCGAAGCGGAAAGCATTGATTCCTCCAACCTGGAAATCGATAAGCTGCGCCGGGAAATGGCAAGAGCTCGGGAGCAGGAGGAACGCCGGACCATCCTCGACGAGATTCAGAAACGGGTCACTGAATTTCTGAGGACAAACTCCCTTGACCAGGCAGCGGATTTGCTCAATCGCGCGATTGAAAAATTGCCGAATGAAACCATCTTGCATCGCCTGAAGGCCGAAGTGGACGCGGAAGCGCAGAAACTCGAAGCCAAGCGTTTCGTAGAAGCCGCCATCTCGCAAGCCAGAGAGCTGTTCGCAAGCTCCCCGGCTGAAGCTTTGGCTGCTCTCCAAAAGGCATTGGACCGGATGCCCGGCGATGAACAACTGATTGCCTACGGGCGCTTGTTGCGCCAGCAGATGGATGAGCTGAATGTGGAGCAGGTGCATGCCGCCGCGCTCCTCAGGGCACGGGAGCTGCTGACCGCAAAGCAATACGACAAGGCCATCGGGGTGCTCGAATCGTTTCAGCTCGAATATGGCCGTCACGCCGACCTCGACGATTTGCTGGCCTTCGCCCACGAAGAACAGACCCGACTGCAACGCGGCCAGATCATTGAGCGCTGCGCTTCTGAAGGTCGCGCGTTAATTCGCGATGGACGTCTGGAAGATGCCGTCCGTCTGCTGCAATCCGGCATTCAGGAAACCGGCGACGCATCCCTGACCAGGCTGCTTGAAGAGACTCGCGAACAGCAGGCCGCCTTCAGCCGCAAGCTTGAAGTCCTGGAAAAGCGCATTGCGCTTTTGCGCGAGCGCGGGGAGCTTGATGAAGCGGTTCGGCTGCTGCAGGAGCAGCTCGCCGCAATGCCCGGAAGTCCAGCATTGCAAGAGCTTTTGGGGGCCCTTCAGGCAGAACAGGAGCGCAAGCAGCAAGCTGAATTCTCCCACATGATCGAGACCCTGTCGCAGCGTGTCAGCCAGTTGCGCGAGCGCGGCGAGTACGTTGAAGCGATCCAGCTTCTACGCGAACAGCTCGCCGTAACGCCGGCGATCAAGGCGCTTCAGGAACTCCTGGCCTCCCTTCAAGCCGAACAGGAACACAAGCAGGTCACCACCAAAGCAATCACCGCCGCACGCACAGCCTCCCAGAAAAAGGACTTTCCTGCCGCGTTGGAATCGTTGCAGGCGGTTCTGCGCGCCTATGGCGATTCCGCCGAGTTGGCCGGCGCAATTCAGGAAGTTCAAAACCACCGCGCCGCCCACGCCAATGAAATTGTCGGGAAATCCATCGATTCCGCCCGCGCAGCGCTTCTGAGTAACGACGCTCAAGGCGCGCTTGCGGCTTTGAAGGGCGCAACCCAATGGATGGAATTCGCCGACGCCAAGAGACAGGCGGACTGGCAGCGCATTGGGCAATCCGTCAAGAAGGCTCTTGAGCAGAACGGGGCCACGGCCAACGCAGGCGCTGCTTTCGATGCGCAACTCAACGCGATTGCGGCTTCCAAGCCGAAGAAGTTTCCTGTTTGGGCTATCGCCGTTGCAGGCGTGGCGCTGCTCGCTATAGTCGCCGTCGTCATCTGGAAACTGCAGCCGCCGCCAGCTTCGACCGTTGCCTTTATCAAGATCGCCAAGGCCCCGCCGGGCGCCTCGGTTTCCATTGACAATGCGCCCCCGGTGATTGCGGACGCGAACGGCGAGGCCACCATCAAGGTAAAGCCGGGATCGCATCAGCTTCAAGTGGCCAAAGACGGATTCGAGCCGTTTATCGACAAAGCCGACGTCAGTCCCGGAGGCACCTATCAGGATGCTGTTTCGCTGACCAAGCTTCTGCCCGCAGGAACCTCCGGAACCCTCACTGCTCAAGGCAATCTACCCGAATTCAAGGTCTCTGTGGACGGGAAGAACATCGGCTTGCGTAAGACCGGACAACTAATCGACCTTCCCATCGGCCCCCACACGGTCAGATATTCCGCGCCCGACGATTCCGCCTACCAGGATCACCCCATCCAGATCGCGCTCAACCAGAACACGACCGACTCTTTCTTCGTGAAACCGGCGCCGGCCAAGCCACAGGGCCCGCCCAGCACGCCGCAGGCTGCCAAGCCGGCAGCGGTTCCTGCAGTTCAGGCGCCCGCGCAGCAGGTCCCGGTCCCGGCTGCGATCGTCCCGCCCTCGGGAAGCTTGAGAGTCAGCACAACTTCAATTGTGAAGGGCAATCCGGTCCAGCTTGGCTGGGACGTCAACAGCGCTTCCACAGTCTCGATCAGCAATTACGGCAGCGGTCTTGGATTGCATGGCGATGTGCCGGTGTACCCGGCTGCAACCACGACCTACGAGTTGATTGCCAACGGACAGTCGCTTGGAAAGCAGACCGTGATCGTGAATGAACCGCCAAAACAGCAGGCACAGGCGGTGGCCTCACCGGTGATCAACACACCCGCGCCAGCCAAGCCCGCGGGTCCGGACCTGGCTGAGCTGACGCCATCTCTGAACGCATACAAAGGCGTGTTTGCCGCGGCCTCAGGCAAGAGCCGCAAGGATTGTCAGGCTGCCCTTAGCGGTAAATATCAAGGTAAGCTGCAGGACCTGGCCCAGGCGTGGTGCGACGCGGCGAAGCGATTTGAGGCCAATGAACAGGGCTGCCAGGTGGGCGGCTCCGCTGAATCCCCTACGCTCACTTGCAACGAGACGATCACCGTTTATCCGAAAGATGGCGACCCCAAACCGTACAAGAGCCAAAAGTCGTTTCATCTGAGCGCTAAACCGGACGGGACCTGGCAAATCTCCGGCTGGTAATGCTGGCTACTGCTTGGAACCAAGATCCGAGCCGATCCTCGCCGCCCCTCCAATTGAATGGATGCGCCTGCTCCCGGAAGGTGCGCATCTTCACGCCAACCGCTGCCCCGAGTCGCGGAATCATTGTCAAGACACTTCCAGACAGTACAAACCGGCGAGTCCTTTCCTCGCGGTAAGTCTCTCCGAGATCCCGGCTTCCTCAAAGTGGTCTCGGCGGAGATCGATATGTTACTTCAGTTGTAGGCCCATAGCGCCTTTTTCGCGCCCGATAGGCGGAAGTTGTATTTCCGAAATCCCTGGCGCGGTCGATATTCGTAGATGAGAGTCAGTAGAAAAACTCGCCGAGAAGGGAAAATACAATGCCGGCAAATGCATCTGCGCTCAAGATCCCTTATGCGAAGCTCGAACTTGTACCATTCGCCGGCGATGCACTTCGTTCGGTTGAAGAACCGGCTAGCGTTCCCGCATCCCGTGCGGAGAGCGCCAGGTTTGCGAAAGGCGCGTTCAAAGCAATTGACTTTGAAGTTACCGCTATCGACTTTGAAGTTGAAGCGGCGCGGTGCCTCTACGGGTCGTGGCAGGCCCAACGTCAGGGCGATGTCTTCCTGATTCGCACGCTGGATCGGATCTCTGAGCACTTGAAGGCGCTTCAGGCTATACAGGCCTCGCTCAGCTAGGCAAGTACAAGCAATTGCGGCTGTGAGCCGCATCCGGCCACGCGCCGAGGATGCTTAAAAAAACAATCAGCCTTGGTCGTTCAGGCCTCCCCGTTGCAGGCGTTCAGTGCGTTGTCTTGAAGTTATAGGCGATACCGAACAGCGGCACAGGATCGCTGCGCAGACCCACATTGTTGAGTTGCACCAGCACGTTTCCGTAAAGCAGGAAATGCGCCTTGGGCGACCATTTCAACCCCCCGCTGAAATTGGCGGTCGTATAGGTGAGGGTGGTGGGCGTTGTGCTGGATATTTGGGAAGGAATTCCGCCCGTGCCCGAAGGCCCGGGCAGCTGAGTTTGGCCAAGGATGAAAGAGGGGACATTGACGAACTGGTTGCCGAGAATGTCAGCCGCCAGAGTCAAAGACCGGACAATCTTGTAGTCGGCGCCGCCTGCATATTGAAGCCCGCCGGGCAACCCAGTGGTTGGAGCAGCCTGAAGATTCATAACCTGCGAGTTGGTGTTCCATTGATAGCTCAACTTGAGGTGCGGAGCCAGGCGCGCCCTGTATTCGAAAAGGCCGTAGACGTTGCCGCCGAACGCGCCGGACCCAAGATAGTTGAGCGCGTCGCCGCTGGGAAAGCGTGCTGAGACCCCAGCCGCGACGGCGCCTCGCGTTCCCTCCTGGCCCAGGAGCATTTGCTTCACGATCAGAGTCACGTCTCCCACTCCGCTGGCCGAGCCGGTGGAAGACACCGAGGTCGTCGGGGAGAATATCTGGCCATAGCTGTTCGTGCTTGCGTTGTATTGATACCCCTGGAAGCCCGAGGTAGTCACGGTGAGCGAAACTGAGTTGATCGGCACCACGACCGAAATGTCTGTCCTTTTGGTGGCGCCGTATGTGGCCACCGCGACATATTGATCCAGTTGAAATTTGACCTGGTTGCTCACCGCATCGAAGGATGTCACATTCCCGGCGGTGTACTGGAAGCCGATAGGGATGTTGGACAGATCGTGACCCGCGAGCGAATTGAAATTGAAATGCTGGTAGCTGAAGCCCGCGAAGATATGCCCTCTTCCCACCGTATCCGGCCGGTCAGTAAGCACCGGACCAAGATTATCGAACGCCGTGCCAAACTGACTTCCCTTCTTCTGGAGCGTAACCACGCCAACCGTGGCGCTGGGGACGGGAAGCTGCGTCAATTGGGTAGCAATCGATGCGTTAATCGGATTCGCCACGTTCTCCGCAGCAGTCGCCAGAGAGGTGGTACTGTTGGTTCCGGCGGCAAATACGCCTAATGTTTGCGCGCTGAAGGGAAACTGGCACACCAATTTGGTCGACTTGGTGCAGTCGACCTGCCCGAAAGAGTAGACCGCCGATAAACATGCAATCGAAACGAAATGCAACAGTGTCTTGGCTTTCACGAATTATCTCCTGCGCAATCAGCGCAAATGATGAACATTAACCTTACTGCAAAGACGACATCGGTATCTCCACGAATTCAATTCGAACTTATATCCAGTGGAACCGCCGCATAGTACTTGTTGCCGTTCTGATCCGTTGCGACCACCTGAACAAGGTAAGTGCCGGGAGCAATTCCGTTGCTGATCGACTTGCTTGTGGAAGTGAAGCTGCCTCCGCAGCCGCTGGCATACGAGACTCCCACCAGCACCAGGATCAGGCCGAGGAACCGGAAGAAGTTTTTACGCGGCGACTTTCTGCTTCCCAGCCATCCCAGCAGCGCAAACAACGGGACGCCCAGGAACGCAGCGAGGGAAACCGCGCCCGACCCTCGCAGCAGCGCAGTGGTCGAGCCCAATGTGGAGATCGTAATCGCCGCCGGAGTGGAGGCTCCAGTCACGCTGACGCTTGCCGGACCGGTGCATGTCAATCCGGCAATCTGGCTTGCGGTCAACTGCGTTTTAGCCGTCAGGTTCCAGACGATTCCGCAGGCAAAGGAGACCAGCTTCGCGGATGCAGGCGCGGTCGTGGTATTGAAGTTGGCGGTTTCGGTTCCGCTTGCACCCTGCGCCAAGCTCAACACATTGGCCACGCCCACCACGGAAACGGTCAGCGGCGTTCCGTTGACGAGCGAGGGATTCGCGCTGTCAATGGCCGTCAACGTTACCGTGTAGGCCCCGATAGGAGCTGAAACCGAAGCGGTCACCTCGTATGTCAATGCAGTGCCCGTAGCTCCAGCTTCAGTTGCTGCCACCGCGCAGGACGGATCGGTGACAACTGCGCTGCTCGCGTTGGTGACCACGCAACCAAGGTTCAACGTGTCGGCGAACCCGCCAGTCGATGTCACGACCAACTGAACATTAGTTGGGTTGAATGGATCCGTTCCTGCCGCAGAACTGGTGGCGGTGGAATAGCCTTGGGTAAGGATCACGGGACCCGTTGTTGGGGTTGAATTCAGGACCGAAGTCACCGAGTCCGCAATGGTGAAGTTTTGCACCGTTTGCGCAACCGTGGTGCTGTTGCCGGTAAAGTTGGGGTCGCCTGCGTATGTGGCCGTTATGGACTGGCTCTGTGCCAACGCGGGGAAGATGGCCGTGCAGGTTGCGGTGGCCGTCCCGGCGCCGGTGCCGGTGGTAACTGGGGCGACCGGAGCCGCCTGGCAAGTTGCCGCCGGATTCCACACTCCGGAGGAGGTGAAGGTGAAGAAACCCGAAGGCGCCACTGGACCCGTTTGCAGCGGAGTTACGGTGGCGGTAAATGTGACGGTCTGGGTTGCGACGCTGAT